>SVJI01000002.1 GCA_015069065.1 Oscillospiraceae bacterium
TCCAAGCACAAACGCCAAGTGTTCAGCCTCGCCGCTTATCGCTCCGTCAATGACATTACGAGGCAAATCGGTCAAATGTTTTGCCATTCAAAAGCCCTCCTTTTCCAAAAGTTCTTTTAACTGTTTGAGTGAGCTTATCCGTCTTTTGAAAATGGTTTGCTGTATAGCTCCCAAATGCTCTCCGATTTCCTTATCGGTCATACCGACAAAGTACGAAAGCAAGATAACATCACGCTTTTGCTGTGGCAATGCTCTGATAGCATCTGCCAACATATTGCCCATAACAACAATCTCTTTATCCAATACATTAAAAATATGCTGGTCTTCAAAATATTTGTCGCATACAGACAGCCTGATGATTTCATCACCCGTCAGCTCATTCAGGGATTTTTCTCTTTCTCTTTGCTTTGCATTTTCTCTGTGAATATTCGTTGCTTCGTTTTTAAGCACCCGCAGACAGAATTTACAAAACTGTTTCGATATACGTATATCATTAGAAGTCATTTTTTCACCTCCTTTCCGGCAAGAAAGTCGGTGTCTTTTGTCCCTTTCACATAATGAACAACAAAAGTGCTGAAAAAACAACCGCACGAATTAAAAAATTTGAATTGTTTGTGTGCCATTATGTACTGCCAAAACCGACTTTGATTTTTCGTTTTGACAGTTTGAGGTGGCGCTCTTTCATGACACAGAAAAAAGGCGATACTAACCCCTTGATTAAGGTTAATATCGCCTTGAATTCTAAAACTATTTATTTGTTTGCTATTTCCGGGGTCATAATATAAATCAGACCTCGATATCATTTTTATGTCAGTTTATCTTTTGTCAACAGTTCACACTCTTTCCAGGAATTTAAAACAATCCTCTGCTGCACATATGCATTTGGCAAGTTTGCGACAAAGTTTAGGAGTAGGGATGTACGGCAGAGAACAGTATGCAAAAGTTTTATAAATGTTGATAAACTTATTTACCTTACACTCCACTATATGCACTAAATCCACCATCAACGGGGATTACTACACCATTTACAAAACTTGACGCATCCTTGTGCACAAGGAAGAGAAGTGTTCCGATAAGCTCTTCCGCTTTTCCAAATCTATCCATGGGTGTTGCTCCGAGGATTTTTCCTGTTCGTGCTGTCGGCGTACCATCTTCATTAAAGAGTAGCTTTTCGTTCTGTTTTGTTACAAAGAATCCCGGTGCTATTGCATTGCAACGGATATTAGTTTTGGAGAAATGCACTGCAAGCCACTTTGTAAAGTTTGATATTGCAGCCTTTGCCCCGCTATATGCAGGTATCTTTGTAAGAGGGGTATATGCATTCATACTTGAAATATTGATAATGCTTGCATCTTCCTTTTCAAGCATATCCTTTGCAAATACCTGTGTTGGCAAAAGTGTGCCGAGGAAGTTAAGATTGAAGACAAATTCTACACCCGACTTATCAAGGTCGAAGAATGTCTTCATATTTCCCATTGCTTCAGGAGTAAAGTATTCATTATCCGTTGTTGCTTTTGGGTTGTTACCGCCTGCACCGTTAATAAGAATATCACAAGCACCAAAATCTTTTACAATTTCGTCGTGTGCTTTTTCTATGCTCTCTTTATCAAGCACATTGCATTCATATCCTTTTGCAATGCCACCGTCTGCATTTATCTTTTCAGCATAGCCTTTTGCGGCATCAACATTTAAGTCAAGCAGTGCTACCTTTGCACCTGTCTTTGCAAGTGCCTCGGCAAACATTGAGCAAAGAACTCCGCCTGCACCTGTTACTACACATACTTTGCCTGTTAAATCTATTTCAAATGGTAATTTCATAAAAATAATCCTTTCGTATTATTTTAAATTCGAAATTAGAAGTTCGAAGTTCGAAATGAATGAGAATTTTTGCTACAGCAAAAATTTTCCATCACTTCGCATTTCGCATTTTACATTTCGCATTTAACACTTGCTTTTCTCCAATGTTTCCCATATACCTGCCATATACATCGCACCCAGTGCTCTGTCATAAAGACCGTAACCAGGCTTTCCTGTTTCTCCCCATATCATTCTTCCGTGGTCAGGACGAAGATAGCCCTTGAAACCACAATCGTGATATGCTTTAAGGATTTCTACTACATCAAGAGAGCCACACTCGCTTAGATGTCCGCTTTCCTCAAATGAGCCATCGGGAAGTATCTTTATATTTCTTACGTGTGCAAAGTGTATTCTTCCCATTGCACCGTATTTTCTTACCATAGCGGTATAATCGTTAAATGTTGCACAACCTAATGAGCCGCTGCAAAGGGTAAGTCCGTGATGTACATCATCATAAAGAGAAAGGAATCTGTCGATATTCTTCTCATTTGTGATAATTCTCGGAATACCGAAAATTGACCACGGCGGGTCATCGGGGTGTATCGCCATATTTACGTCACACTCTACGGCAACGGGGATAATTTCCTTAATAAAGTATTCAAGGTTTGCCCATAAACCTTCTTCGC
The DNA here is from genome assembly GCA_015069065.1 of Oscillospiraceae bacterium. Lineage (GTDB taxonomy): Bacteria > Bacillota > Clostridia > UMGS1883 > UMGS1883 > UMGS1883. The sequence goes on from SVJI01000002.1 coordinate 2,484, forward strand.
CGATTGCCTTGTATTTTTCTATAAGACCTGCCATTTCATCAGGTGTATATGATGCATCCCAACCGGGAAGCGTCATCTTTGTCGGATCCATTTTGTCTACATCTTCCTTATAGTAAACAAGTGCGTTTGAGCCGTCAGCAAGAGGCTGGTCAAGGCGTGAACGTGTCCAGTCAAATACAGGCATAAAGTTATAGCATATACACTTTACACCTGCTTTTGCAAGTCTACGTATATTCTCCTTGTAATTATCTATGTAGAGCTGGTAATTGCCCTGACGAAGCTTTATATCCTCGTGCACGGGAACAGACTCAATAACTTCCATCTCAAGTCCTTTAGCGTTCACAAGGGCTTTCATTTTATCAATTTCTTCTTGCTCCCAAACCTGACCTACGGGAACACTGTATACAGCCGTTACAACACCTGTCATACAGGGAATCTGTCTGATATGGTCAAGAGTGATACTATCACTTTCGCCATACCAACGAAATGTCATTTTCATATCATCACCACTCTCTTTTTCATAATAATAAAGTTATCTTTGAAATTGTTTAATTTGTTATTTCTACTTTTTCTGCTGAATCAAACGCACGTATTACAACACGAAGAGGGTGCAGTTCTTCATCCTGCGACAATGGCATATCATTTCCGTATAAAAGATGCTCTGTAAGAAGTTTAAAATAGTCAACGCAGTCAGAATTTTGTGTATCTATCTCTCCCTCATCTGCACTGTGGGTATAAAGATGTGTTCTTCTTCCCCCGTCTGTAATTTCAACCATACCTTCTGTACCGAAAATCCTGATGCTTTCATTTCCCCATTTTCCAAATCCTTTTGGATTCAGATAATTAACGCACGCTGAGGCTACGCCTCCGTTTGAAAGTGTCATTAACCATGAGGATGCTGTGTAAAGTCCCTCGTTTGGGTTAATATTTCCTAAATGAGTCTGACGCACGTTTACACTTTCAACTTCCAGATCTGTAATATGCTCCAAAAAACGTATTGCGTGTATTCCTGCCTGACGTACAAGTCCGCCATCCGTTTCTTCATCCTGCGGTCTGTTATCAATATTCAAAGGATACGATTTTTGCACATACACTTGTATAACTTCTCCTATTTTCCCGCTCTTGACTAATTTTCTTACTGTCCAGTACGGTTCAACGAATACACTGTCTGCCATTTCGTGAAATTCACATCCGTTTTCTTTTGCGGCAGTTAAAATTCTTTCTAAACCATCTTCACTAAAGGCTGCCGGTTTTTCTGCATAAACATGCTTTCCTTCTTTCAAGCACATAATAGCATGTTTTTCCTGTTGGCTACGTTTTGGAGAACAAAGGCTTATTAAATCTATTGATTTATCTTTAAGCATTTCTTCAAGTGAAGAATATAAAATTATATTGCTACAATGCTCTTTTATTTCACTGAAAAATGAATCAGAAACTTCGCATAATGCTACAAGCTCTGCTTCTTCATTATTATACAGCTTATAATGTATCTGATGACCGTAGCTTCCGTATAGACCTACTCGAAGTTTTTTCTTCATATCGTCTTACTCCCCTTGAAATTCATTTAAAGATAAATCTGTATCTTTATACATCTCTACCATGTGTTCAAACAAACCCTCTGCATATAAAAGATTTTCTTTTTCTTTTAAAAGCGCTTTTTTTACAGGCTTTATACTAAACTCTTTCTGAATTTTATTTATCATTTTTGTATGCATCGCCGCCGCATCAATTCCGCAAGGACCATCATCTGTCTTTCCGTCTATTATAGCATCTACTGCCATATGAAGCTTACGGCAATTATCTGCCATTGGGTCACCATAAACAATTTTTTCGCCACTATGCATCAATGCAGTAATGTTACCATATTCAATATATTCTTTGGGCATTAGTAATTCAGCCTCATCACACTTTTGTGATGAGTAATATACTGTTCCTTTTTCAAAACAATATTCAAAAACTGGTTCTATGGTTTTATTCACGGGGTGTGCTGCAATAAAAGTTGCAGTTTTTCCATCAACCTTAAACTGTATTTTTGATACGTCAAAATTCTCAATGTCATTTGCCTTCAAAAGCTCGGCAGTAACATCGGTAGGCTCTGCCGCTTCTTGGTATTTTCCCATAACAAAAAGCATATTAAAAAGATAGTGTGCGGCAGAATTATTTGCAACGCTGTCATAAACCTTTTTTCCGTCTGCAGTACAAATCTTTCCTGCCCAGCCAACTCCTCTGCCAAAGTAATCACGGTCACGAGGTCTTAAAATGAGCGTTTTCATTTCCTTTAGCTCCCCGTATTTTCCGTCTGCAATATCTCTTTTAAGCTTTGTAATCGGTTCACTGTATGACCACTGGTACCCAATATATATGAATTTCCCAGACTGCTTCTGAGCTTCTTTAAGAATTTCAATATCCTTTTCATCAGAGCAAAGCGGTTTTTCACACAAAACATTTGAGCCGTTACCAAGTGCCGTTAAAATGTGTTGTGTATGCAAAAAAATAGGAGTTGATATCACTGCTAAATCAGCTTTATTATTTTTATAAAAGCTCTCCATATCTAAATAAACAGGTATATTTCTGATTTTTAATTCACTTATAAGCGAACATCTTTCGGGATATGGATCAACAACACCTGTCAAATTAATTCTAGAGTTTGTTTTTTCTAAAATCTCCCTGACAAAAGTGTTTCCGTAGCCACCTATTCCAACTAAAACGACATTTACACATTTCATGCCTTTTCCTCCTTTGCAACCAACACCTTTTTAATGTTTACATCATCATCAAAAATTACTATATCTGCATCATAGCCTATTTCCAGTTTTCCTTTTGTATGAAGCTTCATTATACGTGCGGGAACTTCTGTAATCATTTTAACGGCTGATTCAAGCGGTATGCCTGTCTTTTTAACACAAGTTCTGACTAATACATCGGTCGTTGCAATACTTCCTGCAAAAGCACTTCTGTCAGCAAGCTTTGCAACACCGTCCTCAATTATGTAGGGCACATTTCCGTTTTCGCTTGTTTCATTCTCAATATTTGTCATACCGCCGTGACGGATTGCATCTGTGACTAAACACATATGCTCTTCACCCTTTTGTTTATACACCAGCTTTAATAACTCGGGTGGCAAATGGCATCCGTCAGCTATTGTTTCAACATCTATATCGTCATATAGATATGCTGTTTCAGTTACGCCTAAAATGCGAAACCCGCCTTTTCTTGTAATGGTAGATGTGCAGGAATAAAGATGTGTAATGAGCTTCATCCCGTTTTCATATGCACTCTTTATATCTGCATATTCCGCATCGGTATGCCCTGCTGATGCAACGATACCCTTTTCATTGAGAAACCTCAAAAATTCATCTGCACCCTCAAGCTCGGGTGCATAGCTCCAACGTGCTATAACATCGCAGTATTCAGTATAGAGTTTCTCATATTCTGCTTTATTTGGTGTGCGTATAAAGGACGGGTCCTGTGCACCGCTTTGCTTTGGTGAAAAATACGGGCCTTCAAGATGTGCACCGTAAATGTGGGGAATTACGTCTGCACTGTCCTTATACTCCTTTAATGCAGCAAGTGCCTTTGAGGTTTTTTCGTTATCATAGGCAGATATTGTGGGATAAATTGTTGTTGTACCATGCTTTGCGTGGACATTTGCCGCTTCCTTTATTGCTTCAAAACTTCCATCAACAAATTCATATCCTGCTCCGCCGTGAACGTGTATGTCAACAAACCCCGCTGACACATAGTTTCCCTCTGCATCAATTTCTTCGTCAAATGGAAGTTCCATTTCCGTTATATCAAGGATTTTTCCGTTCTGTATATAAAGGCTCTTATTAACAATTCCAGCAGGTGTAATCAGCTTGCCGTTTTTTATTTTAGTAATCATAAAAGCTTTGCCCCGCTGTCTTTATCGCAGTACATAATTGCATTATCATGCTTACGCATAATTGTTGCAGGTAACTCCTCGTTAATTTCATTATTAACCGTCTTATATACTGCATCTGCCTTTGTAGCTGCGGGTACTGTGCAGAAGAGGTAATCTGCGTTAAAGAGCGTAGGCACTGTAAGAGTCAGGGCATATTTCGGTACATCGTCAATTTTTGCAAAGCATCCGTCATTAACCTGCTGCTGACGGCAAACCTCATCAAGCTCTACCCTCTTAATTACCTCTTTATCATTAAAATCAGCAACCCACGGATCATTAAATGCAATGTGACCATTCTCACCTATTCCGAGGCATACAATATCAATGGGATTTTCTTTTATAAGCTTTGTGTAGCGTGCGCAGGTTTCCTCTGCAGTTTCTCCCTCTGCATAAATATAATTAACGCTCTTAAACGGAAGCTTACTGAATATTGCATTCTTTAAGAAATTACCGAAGCCCTGCGGTGCATCAGGAGAAAGTCCTATGTATTCATCCATATGAAATGCGTTTACTCTGCCCCAGTCAATTCCTTCTGCCTTAATTAAAGCTGCAAGTGTTTCATTCTGAGAGGGTGCTGCCGCAAAAATCATATTTACTTCTTCTTTTTCAGTAAGAAGCTTTCTGATACAATCTGCTGCATCACTGCCTGCTTTGTTTCCCATTTCCTCTCTTGTATCAAAAATCATTACCTTTAACTTGTCTTTCTGTATTATCATAATTAACCCTCTTCTATACTAAATTCATAAAGTCTGTTTATTCCCTCACACGCAGTAAAGCCCACGTGAAAGGTTTCGGGGATGTCTTCGTGTTCCACAATGCCCTTTACACCGTTCACATCAATTACAAAACGCTTTTCCTCTACCTTCAGCGTAATTTCGCAAATAGCACCATCTTCAATTTTAAAATGCTCTGCCAAAATTTTTGATGGTGCTACAGGTTTTTGCGTATTTTCAGGTGTGGGAACAATTCTCCATACATTAAAACCATCCTCATATGCAACAACTTCAAAATGCAAACCATATCGTTTTATTTCTCCGTCTAAAAACATATCGTCAGTCAATGCAATAATGGGTGCACCATAAGAATCGAAGGAGCATTTTAGATATATCGTTACACCCGTTTTATAACGTGCCTTTGAAATCATACTGATATATTCAAAAATTCCGTCATACTCAAAATTTCTTATATGGTCATCCTCCTCAATAAACTCTCCAAAGGTTTTACATATAGGAGAATAAACATATTCAAAATCATCCTTTTGCCACCCGTTCCTTTTAAAAACGTACTCTTTCTTCATAAAACCACCTTATTCAAAATCATACCATTTATCGGGGATAAATCCATTATCATCACCCTCGACGGGAATCATTATTCCATATCCGCCGTGGCTTACATAACTGTCAAAATTTCTCTGCATATAAAGAAGTTCTCCACGCTCGGGAATATCATAATGCTTTAAAGCCTTGTATCCGCTTTCATCGTCCTCGTAATTTTCCCTGCACTCGAGGTCAGAATATCGAAATGCCATACGCATAAGACGAACATTGTTACGTGCTGCTTCATTTTCCGCTTCATTAAGTGCTTTTTCAAAGCCTTGGTACATTCTTTCTTTATCAATATGCTCCATCAAATATATTCCTGCTCGCATAATTTCGCTCTGTCCATCAAGCACACTTTCTGCATAGCGAATATTTTTAGCGATGTATTTTCCGCCTTTTCCAAATATTCGGCAGAAAAGAGAAAGGTTATCATCAAGCGATTTTTTAGTGTCGTATGCCGTTCTTCCATATGTGTAGAAATTAAATATATTATTCCATAGGTTATATACCTCAAGTTGGGTCTCTGTACCGTCTATTCCCTTTTCAATAAATCGTCTGCACATTGCCTGCATTTCATCTGCCATAGGGATATAGCGCTGTCTGCCGGGATATACGCCCATAAAATAATCGTAATAAGTAACATTGGCGCCTATAGCTTTCCAATTAAGAAGATTTTTCTCAAAAAATGTTCCTGCAAGGCACGTGCCGTCAGGTTTTCCTATTGTGCGAAGTCCTGAAATATGCCATGTAGCCTCTGTTACAGAGACATTCTTTTCAAGAGTGATATTTGTAGGTGGTTCCCAAAGGTCGGTGTATGACATCATATTAAGCTCTACATCGCTATGCGCTTTTTTAAGACGCTTTGCAATTTCATTTATCATATGTGCATAGTTTTCGACCTTGGAAAATCCTTTACACTTTTCACAACAACACTGCGGTGCGGTGCCATCCTTGTTAAGAAGCGCAAAGCTCTTTACCTGCGGATTTTGTGTAAACCACTCTATCAGGTTACTTGAAATCTCTTCAATCATTTCCTCATTTCTTGAACAAAGTACCATCTGTCCCCAGTGATTTACCATTTCAAAACGAGTTCCATCCTCTGTCATTTTATAATATTCGGGATGTGTTTCGTAGTAATGCTCTGAAAAATACTTATTTCCTTTTTGAGGGAGAAGGGTGTCAATAGCATCGTGATGCCCTACCTTAAAGAGAATACCCCTTTTTATTGCAGCGTCGAGCATGCCGTTTCCTTTCAGATGCTCATAAACACTGTTCCAAGTGTAGATATAGTTATATCTGTTCTTTGAAAGCCAATCGAGGAATTTAAAATCAAGCTCATAATCTGCCCCAGTTCCGTGTGCAGAATACTGTGCAACAGCGCATCTGTAAGGAATATCGGCACACTTCTTAGTATAGAAAATGTCCTTTATTTCAAATTCATCCTTTTTAGGAATATATTCGCCGCCGCTGACACCTTCTTTTATATATGCTGCAAGGGAGCATCCCAAAAATCTTTCTAAGAATTCATACACTGCATAGAGCGTGCCTCTTTCGCATTCATTTATATTTTTGGAGCTTCCCGCAAGAACAAGGCAGTTTTCATATGATTTTATGAATATGCCCTCGGGGCCCGGTACAAGGCTGTCAAATTCAATTTCGGATATATATTCCTTTGTAATTAAATTTCTTTCAGGTCCACCGATTAAAATACAATTCTCTGACAAAGTTTTTGTATCGGTACATATTGAAAGCTCTGCCCCGAAAATTATCTTTATGTATTTTTGTAATTCCTCTGCTGCAAATATTTCCCTTGATGTTGCGTTATTAGGTATTATAATTATTTCCTTGCTTTTGCTGTTTAAAATCATAGTTCTGCCTCCCAGAGAACAACTTATTTTCTCTAACAGTATTAATTGAGTTCATTCTTCACAAATTACCAAAATTATATTTCATCTTTTAATTTAAACAAACGAATTGCGTTTTCTCTGCATATTTTACGGTAATTTTCTTCACTGATACAACCTTTTTCCAAGGAGGCATCAAGCCAATCTGAAAGATATGTTTCCTGATGTGCACGGCATATATCCGTTCCGAACATCAGTCTATCGGAAAATTCTTCAATAAAACGGTATGCAAAATCACTGTCTCGTGACATTGCGTTATAACCGCTTCCTGCAGAAAGGTCGCAGTAAAGGTTGGGGTAATGGCGCATAAGTTCAACCACTCTTCCCGCATTCACTTTACCTGTGACATAGTCGCCACGGTTTTCCTCGGTAACATTGTCACCGATCTCGTTCCAGAAGCACTGCGAATGGCCCATAATTGTTAGGTTAGGATACTTTTTCAACATTTTTTCAAGACGTGGCAAACCCAAATCGTCAATAATTCCGTATTCCTCTCCTTTACCGCATGCAAAATGAATAGTCACGGGCATATCACACTGGGCACAGTGATAGAACAGATTATCCATAAGGGGGGCATCCGCATATATATTTGCAGTCAATTCTCCTACCCCTATTGCACCACGGCTCTTGTAATCAAGCAAAAGCTCCGAAAAATCAGTGGCAGGTGAATTCTGCCCCATTCTGGGGTCAATGTTACAAAACCAATAAAAAGTATCAGAATACTTGTTCGCAAGATACTCCATTTCTTCATTCGTCTGAATGCAGTAATGGGCTTCCGGACTGATAAGCGGTAGCAAAAATCCTTTATCTATACCAAGCTCAGTATAGCTTTCTTTGATTTCCTCCGGTTGCACAAGAATACATCCCGAATGCAACTTTGCACCATTCCACATACTTGAATGAATATGTACATCAATTTTTTTCATGCGTTTGCCCTCTTTCTGCTGTAATTTCATTCTCTGCTTTTTTGCAAAAGCTTTATAACACCCGTACGTTCTTATACCTGTCTGTATAACAACATAATTCACATAAATTCATTATTCCTTTACCCATTTTCCATTTGTGAAATCGGGAATTTCAACCATTTGATTACCGAGTATAATTGACTTTTCAGAAAGGGGTGTAATGCACATCCAGCTTACGGTATCATATACATCAATAGGCATAGGCTTGTTTTCGATAACGCACTCAACAAAATCCTTAACCACAAGGTAATCCATACCGCCATGTCCCTTTTGAACACCCTGCTTCAGATATTCTTTCCATACGGGATGGTCATATTGCTCTGCATACTTTTCTCCATTGTCCCAGTTTGGTTTCCAATTAAACTCATCTAATTCTTCACCATCAAAAACAAAAGAATTATTTCTTTCATCATAGAAAGCCTTCGTTCCATGCACGCAAAGATTACGGGTATAATATCTTGGAAGTGTAGTATCAAGAGTAAGTGTGATTGTTTCCCCGTGGGCACACTTGATTATAGTTGTAATAACGTCGCCCTGCTCGAAAACCGTATTAACCAGAGTTTCATCATCAGGGTAGTTTTTCATAATATATTCGTGAAGCCCCGCACTCTTAGATGCAACGGAAATCAGTGAAACCATTCTGTTACCCTTATTTATACCAAGCATCTGCGCAATGGGACCAAGCTCATGTGTAGGATAATTTTCGCAGTTTCTGTTTTTATAGTTACGGAATCTGTAGTGCCTGTTCTTTATTCCGTTTGAAACTTCGTTTCTTAAATCGTGGCAATATGCACCGTCACAGTGGACTATTGTGCCAAAAAGCCCCTGCTCAATCATATTAAGCAGCATCATTTCACGTCTGCCGTAGCAACAGTTTTCAAGCATCATGATAGGAGTTTTTGTTTCCTCGTATGTTTTAACAAGCTCCCAACACTGCTCTATAGAGTAGGCACCGCCCACCTCAAGGCCAACACACTTTCCCTTCTTCATAGCATAAACTGCAACGGGAACGTGCATTTCCCATGCGGCAAAAATCATAATTGCCTCTACATCATTTGAATCTATAACTTCTTTATAATCAGCTGTATTGAGTGAGGGTCTGTAGCCGCATTTTTCATTTATGTGGTCAGATGCTCGCTGCACTCTGTCATCATACACATCGCAAAGCGCAGTAATTTCAATATTATCCAGTTCTACCAGAACATTTTCCAAAACGTCATAACCACGTTTTCCTAATCCTACAATACCGATTTTTAACTTTTTCATATATTTATCTCCTTGCATTCACACGATTAAAATCTTACCACAAGCTTGTATCGCTAAGCTTTTTACTTATTATATTAGTCGCTACCAAAAACATAAGATTTATTACCGAGTTAAACATATTAACTGCGGTGGAAAAGCTCCAGCTTTGTTCAAGCAGACCTTTTCTGTAGACATATGTAGATATAACATCTGCTGTATCCATTACAACGTCATTGTAAAGGAGAATTATCTTCTCATAACCTACATTTAATATTCCGCCCATTCGCATAATCAGCATTATGATAATTGTAGGCAAAATTCCGGGAAGTGTTACGTGCCAAAGCTGCTTTAGCTTTCCTGCACCATCGATTGAAGCTGCTTCATACAAAGACGGATTTACGCCTGTAAGTGCGGCAAGATAAATAATAGAATTCCATCCTATTTCCTGCCATATACCTGAACCTACATATATAGGAACAAAGAACGATGGATTTAAAAGCAGATTTTCCTTCGGCGCTCCAAAAAGCGACAACAAGTTTGTAATTACACCCGTATCCATAGAAAACGATTTTACCATACCGCAAACAACAACCAGTGAAATAAAGTGCGGCATATATGAAATATTCTGAACAACCTTTGAAAAGCCCTGTGATTTTAGTTCATTCATCAGAAGTGCTAAAATAATCGCTGCCGGAAACTCCACAACAAGCATTGTAAGGCTGATTGTTATGGTATTGCTCAAGAGTGAGAAAAACGAGGGCGCTGAAAAGAAATTTACAAAATGCTTAAATCCAACCCACGGACTTCCCAAAACGCCAAGTCGGGGTGTATAATCCTTAAATGCAATTAGTGCACCATACATTGGTCCATAATGGAATATAGCGTAATAAATCAGCATCGGAAGTATAATCAGATATAAAGCTTTGTTTTTGATAAAATCTTTTTTTACCATAGAAAGCCAGCTGACCTTGTTTTTATTGATTAGATTTTTCGTACTTTTTTCCAATTATATCACTCCTTTACTGCGCCAATCATAACACCCTTGGTAAAGAATTTCTGTACAAAGGGGTATACAATCAAAATCGGAACCGTTGCAACCACAATAGTTGCATATTTAATAGTTTCACTGAGTGCATACTGGTCAGTTGCCGTCGGGTCAGACATTGCACCCACATCATTTTGTATAAGTATCTCTCTGAGTATCAGCTGCAATGGATAGAGTGCTCTGTCCTTCAGATAAATACTTGCGTTGAACCAGGAATTCCATCTGTCAACTGTGTAGTAAAGCAGTATAACTGCCAAAATAGACTTTGAAAGCGGCACAACAACCTGCGCCATTACACGAAAATGTCCTGCTCCCTCTAAAAGGGCGCTTTCAACAAGACTTTCGGGGACCTGCGAAAACGAGGTTTTTAAAACTATCAGATTATATGTACTGACAGCAAGCGGCAAAATAACTGCCAGAAAACTGTTATTAAGCCCAAGTGTCCTTGAAATCAATAAGTAGCTGGGGATAAGTCCGCCATTAAAGAACATTGTAATGGTAACAAGCTTCATTATGAGCTTATTCCAATATACATCCTTTCTTGAAAGCGTATATGCACCCATCGTTGTAATAATCATATTAACTGCCACGCCGCCTACAACTATAATCAGGGTATTTATATAGCCCTGCATAATCATAGGATTTTTAAATATTCCGATATAGGCATCTGTAGTAAAGCCAATCGGTGCAAAAAGTGCTTTGGAATGACCTAAAAGAAGGTCGCCGTTACTAAATGAGGCACAAATTACATACCAGAACGGATAAATCATAATAAAGCATAATAAAAGCATAAAGCAAATATTAAATACGTTGAAAATCCGCCACGATAAAGACTCTTTAATTTTCATCTAACTCTCCTCCCTGAGGTATAAACAATCAAAATCTACGGTGTCGGGCACAAATATATCAGCGCCCTGCCTTACCACAAGGCGCCGACATACCTGCTCTAGTTATCTCTTCATATATCTTTCGTAAGCTGACTGCTGAATTTCAACAGCACGCTTTATATTAAGCTTTTCAATTTGCTTAATAAATGCATCGTAATTTTCAAAGCTTTCCACACCCATAATAAATTTGGTAATCATCTGGTTAACATACTTATTAACCTCATTCATTATAGAAGCATATTCGGATGATTCGTCCGTACTGGGTGTGACATTGGGTATACGGTGCTTCATAGATTCATCATATCCCTTTACCCACTCATCAAGTGCGGCCTTCTGCTGAGGAAGCTGATAATACTGATTAAGGTATTCCTCGCTTACTACGAAGGAGCCGCCGCTTCCTGCCTTAACATTCATTGCGAGCATCTGCGACATTGAAAGTCCCTCAGTATTCTTAGTAATTTTTTCTGTATAAACAGGCTTTCCGTCAACCATTGTGTAGGTATCGCCTTCAACACCGAAGTTTGAGAAAAGCTGTCCTTCCTCTGTATAAGCATAGTCAAGAACCTTTGCAGCAAGCTGGGGATACTCGCTCTGTGCAGAAATAGCAGAAACAGAGGACAGTCCCACCGGATATGAAACAGGAATATATGCATTCATTTTTCCGCTTTCCTTTGCGGGGTATCTGACGCCTGCCAGTTCAAACTTCTCATCCTTTTGTACACCTGATACCATAAACTGTCCTATCTGACGACCACCACTGAGGAAGGAAGCACCTGTTTCACCGTTTAAGAGCTGACTTCCAAGCATTTTATCATCAATAGCTACAATATTTTTATCAAGTAGGCCTTTCTTATACCATCTGCTCAGTGTTTCGAGTGCCTCCTTATATTCAGGCTCAATCGGGCCGAATTTAACCTTACCGTTATCTATATACATTTCAGGAACTGCTTCAAGCAGTGTAAACATATAATAAGATCCGGTTTCATAGTTGAAAGAAAGTGGTGCTGCTGCTCCTTTTTTCTCCTTAAATGCTGTCAGCATATTTTCCCAATCCTCAACTGTTTCAGGCATTTTAAGACCTAATTCCTCAATCCAATCCTTTCTTATTGTAGGACCTGCTGTTGACACAAGCTTGGGCGAGGACTGAATAAGAGGAAAGCCGTAGAGCTGACCCTCATCAGTTGTTATCTGTCTTTTATAGGCTTCGTTTCCCTCAAGTATAGCGCTCAGTGCAGGCATATATTCCTTATATTCGTTAAGAGGAATGATAACACCGTCATTTATTGCTTTTGTGGGGCCACCTGCATACAGGCTGCTCCAGTTTACTTCCATAATATCTGCATATTCACCCGATGCAATCATAAGGTTAAACGCCTCTGCAAGCTGACCTGATGCAGGCTGAATATATTCGATATTAACGCCCGTTCTTTTTGTGAATTCCTTTGCAAAATTTGTTTCTCCGTAATTTGAAACCATTGTTGTAAGGCTTGCGGGGGGATTACGGAAATATGTCAGTGTAACATCTGTCTCAATAGGATATGTATCTATGTTTTCTACAGTGCCGCTGCTTTCCTGCTTGCCTCCTGTGCAGGCGGTAAAAAGCAGACACACACATAATAAAAGCATAACAATTCTTTTCATTATCGTCCTTCTCCTTTTTCACTGTGTGAGCCGATTGGAAATCGACCCACACTACGATTATGTTTAATTACTTAAGATAAGCTGCAAGACCTGCCAAAGCTGTATTATTCTGTATCTCCTCTACAACCATAGAAGCAATTTTGCGTGCGCCAATAGTGTTAAGATGCGTATAATCTGTACCCTCTCTGCTGTAGCGGAAATATTTCATCGCCTCATTCTCACCGATTTGCGTTAACCACTGCGCAGTTTTTGCGTGCATATCAATTACGGGGACATCAAGCTCCGTTGCTATGTCCTTCATTGTTTTCGGGTAATCGCCCAGTGTGTCGGTAAACTTTCCATTTACATATTTCATTCTGTTGATTGATGTTATAAATACCGGGATTGCTTTTACCTCTTTTGCTTCCTCTACCATCTTTTCAAGATATTCCTTATATTCATCAATAGTAAGATCATCCTGGTCATTATGTCCGAACTGAATTAATACATAATCGCCCTCTTTAAAGTTAGGCTTCATTCTCTGCCAGAGAAGATTATCTTCATAGAATGATTTTGTATTGCTGCCTGATAATGCGTGATTCTCAACAACAGCCTTATTCATATCAAAATATTTTCCAAACTCTTCTCCCCAACCGCTTAATCGTGCTGTTTCAGGGTCTGATGCCTTCTTGTAATCATATCCGTAACTGTCCATAGTGGAGTCACCGCACATAAAAATTCTCTTTGCATCTGCCTTGCTTTCGTGCGGAATCACAAACGGTGTAAGTTTACCCATATCCCAGAGGAATGCCTTGATCTGTGCATCAGCATAATTTGCATCATCATACAACCATCTAAGGTCAGCCTTTACCGTACCAAGCTCATTTGCAACACTATAAGGTTTTGCATAAAGGAGCTTTTCGCCTTCAAATGCACCAACAATGAGCTTTGCATTTTCAGAGAGGCGTGCTGAATTTACATTTACAACCGCCTCGTTTGTAACCTTTGACAGGCTTTCAATTTTAGCGGCATCTTTAGCGCCTACAGAAACCTTGTAATTTCTTGTCAGCGTATCGCCGTTTTTTGAGAAGGTTGCGCTCATAATAGCAACATCTGCGTTTTCTGTTGCAATCTTGCCTGCATCGGTAATAACAGAGGTGTCGCTTGATTTCCACACTACCGATATACCATCACCTACTGCAGAGGGCAGGGCTACATCGGCATATAACATTTCTTCAAACAGTGCAACTCCGTCTGCTGCGCTCTGAAGGGCAAGCTCGTTTTCGGTCACTGCCTTAACCTCGATATTATCAAACAAGAATTCCGCACCGCTTCCCATAGCAGTTCTGTTTGGATGAATTTGTAACTGATACGGAGTAGGTGCAGTAGCAGCACCCGCCAAATCAGCAAACTTCATACCATCAACATAAAGCTTAACCGTAGCATTTGCGGTAAGAGGGGTGTATATTTCAAAATCATACCATTTGTCTGCAACGCCGCCCTCTGTTGGATACTCTCGGTTATCAAAAGCCATATCAGGTGCAACAAATACGGTTCTCAAAGTTCCTCCTGTCTTAATACGACCCTGATCCATATAAACCGTTATCGTTTCATCATTATTTCCGTCAAGAATTACCTCAAAATACTTTGCAGTATCAGTTCCGCTTTTCAGGCTGAACTTAACACTAATTCCTTTTGGTGCTGTGGAAGTATTAAATGTTCTTCCAAATTTTTTAACGAGTCCTGTGTCCACGGAATTACTACTTTCTGCAGCTTTATAATACCTTCCTGCATGATTTCCGTTAGCCTCTTCTACAAGTTCCTCACTTGTTTCATAGTAGCTCAAATCAGTAGCTAATGTGTCTTTCCATGTATTTGTCCAGTTATTTAAGCCTGCAATACCTTCGCTGCGCTTTTCTGCAAAATTACCTTCAAAATTTTCTGCAACATATACGTTTTGCGGTGCCACTCTTACCGGAATATCAAATGGTGCACCTGCGATTGTCGCAGTAATTGTTTCATTGGTTATATCTCCGTTTTCCTTGTGAGTTACCGTACATACTCCATTTTCTATTGAAAGAACATCTGAATTTTCACTGTATGTAATTTCCTCTCCATAGAGGCTTGTCGGCAATGTAAGGGTTGAGCTTGTAGGCTTTCCCGCAGTTTCATATGTTGAAACAATAGTTCCGGGAATGTATCCTTTAAGCTTTTCTGCAACAAATGCACCCTTCTCACTCTCTGCATATGAAGTAACCTTCAAATCATCAAGATAGAAGTTACCCTCTTTTGTTCCATCAATCAATGCACCAGTTCTGCTTGTCGTTATTTCTATTTTCTTAAAGTCTGCCGGACTTGCGAAATTAGTTGTAGTAAGTTCAACACTTCCAATAAGATTTCCGTCTATATAAGCATAAAAAGTGTTGGAAATATAATCAAACATAAAGTTAAAATCATACCACTTCAAAGATGCAAGTGCTGTCCCTGACGATACTGAGCTTGAAAGGTAATCACCAGAAATAAGAACCTTACGTGTGGCATCAAAAGCTTTCAGATAGATACTCATAGTACTCGTAGCGTTTTTACCGTTGACAGAGCGAATCTGAAATACTTTTGCATTATCGTCAGCCATTATTCTGAAGCCTATTTCAAGCATTTTTGCATCTGCTGAAACAGCCAACGCCTTATTAATAGCATATTCTGCCGAGCTATAGGTTGTATCTGCACCACTTCCTACAACCTTGCTCGCAGTACGTTGAAGCTTTGCAACCCTTTCAAAAGGCATTCTTGCACCTGAAGTATTATTCCAGATTGCCGCCTCTGTTCCACCTGCAACTGTAAAGAAGCTATCTTTTGTATAGGGTATCGTTGTGCTGGAAATCATAACATTCTCTTTATTGATAACACCCCAACCGTTATAGCTGCTACCAAGGTCTGTGCCTATTTCTCCGTCAAAGGTTTCGCTAAGTACCACTGTACCAAGTGTCTGTGGTGCAGTAGTACCCTCTGCCTGTGTAGGCACCGTTATAATGCTGAGAAGCATTATTAGTGATAAGATTGTCGCTAAAGATTTACGACTTAAAGTTTTTGCCATTCTTATTCCTCCTCAAATTTTAATTTATATATACTTTTAAATTAAATTTATTCTGAATAATCCATTATGAATATTTCTGACGGTCTGCCGCCATAGCAGGCTACAATAACCTTTGCATCAGGATTTCGTGAATATGTATAATTTACAAGCTCTGCATTGCTTATCACCGATACGGTCTTTTCTGCTTTACTGTAAAGAATACTCTTTGTCGATGACAAGGAGAAGGAAACCTGCATTGTCTTATCCTCCAAATCACTCGACATACTGATTAAAAATTCATTTCCCTCTTTACCTAAAAGCACACCGTGGTATATATTCATATCGGCGTAGAAATATCCTGCATAGGAGCCGAGCGAGGTCAGCCCGAAGGAGGTTCCCTCCCCGTAGTTTTTCTTCTCAACAGCAACTATTTCCGTCAGATTATTTGCCGCAAAGGTTATCATATCACCCTGCTTTAATCCGTCCGCAATACCCTCACGTATGGTAAAGCGTTCCGATACACTGCCGTTATAAATCATTCTGACCTTTTCTACCCACTCACCATCATTGTTGAGCGTCTTGGTTACCTTATCAACCATAGCCATATGTGCCTTTTCAGATATAGCAGGCTCTCCCTCATATGTAATTACAAGGTCGGCAACCTTATATTCGCTCATATTGTAGCAGGCGATGTGGTAATACTGACCTGATGTGAAATATCCACGGGTAGTAAATCTATAGATTTCCTCTGAATCCACCCCTGCTCTGGGAAGTATCAAAACCCTTGTTATATTTCCGTTCAATATAACTTCAGCATCTGTTACGCCAAAGGTTGACGATCCGTATATCCATCTGCGTGCGTTATCACTGCCCGAGGTCATTGGTAAATCAAGTCGCAGACTATCTTCATCCTCTGCCTTTATACCATACCCGCTTGCAATCTTAACACCTGCCTTGGGACCGCTTTCTACCGTATCAATAGCGGTGACAATATTCTGCTCATTCATTTTGTATCTGACTACCTGCGCACATTTTCCGTTTTGTGCCGTAAGCTGGACTATTGCATCATCGCCGCTCTTAGGACGAAAACCGTCAATCACAATATTTTCATCACAGTCAAATATATCTATTTCACTGTTTATCGTGAGAAGCTTTAACTGTAATTTTTTATTGATTGTACCCTCAAGTCCTGCGGCAATTATATATCCGTATTTGAACTCATCGACATCATCTTCTTCAAAATGTACTATTTTTCCGTAGGCATCTATATAGAATTTTCCTGCACTGCCTAACATAATCGCATCTGATTCTTCGGCTATCTGTGCTGAAAGGGTGTATTCATTTTCGCCTATTCCAACCTTGTTTTCATCGGTAATCCATTCAATTTTACCGTTTATGCTATCACGGCTTATAACAATCTCTATATGCTCATAACCATTTACAGTAAGGCTTTTAAATACGGACAAAATATCCATATTTCCTATTGCGGCAAGGTTAACCTTCTTATCCTCCATAATGATTTTAACTGTACGCTTTGAATTTTCCTCAATGTCAAGCATCTGATTGTCGCCATATTTTACAAACACTTTCTGCGTTGCCTTGTCTATACTGTCTGCCACCATAACCTCATACGACCAAATCATTACCACATCTGATGCTTTATCTGTATCATTATCAATAAAGGTTACGTAACCCTCGCCTGTTAAAAGCTCAGGCTTGAAGCTTCCGGTAGAAACGCCGTTATAAAGGTAGTCTGCATAGTGCGAAACATTTATCTGCTGCGTTTTTCCGTCCTTATCCGTATAGCTGAATTTTTCACCATCGGAATTAAAACTGCCCGGGATAATATCTGCAATATCAACGCTTTCTACATCGTTATATCGCATGTCACAGTATGTATGAAGAAGTGTCCCCTCGCTGTCACAGTACCACGTTACACGATAGCCGAGGAAATCCTCTGCCGCCGTATCACCTGTTTGATAGAGCTTTTCGTTTATTTCCACCGTTCCCTCCGCACTTCTTGTCGCAGAAGAAAGTGAACTTACCGGAGTTTTGTTAACAACACCCCTGCCCTTCTTAATATTGTGATACTCAGATAGTATGGTTGCACCTTCTGCCACGGATATTTCCCACTCCTTAGAAGTACTTATCTGCATTTCTACCACATCAACCTCAAGGCAGTTGAATGCCATCTGAAGCGCCATGCCGTTTCGCAAAAGCATATTTTTTGGAACACTCACACCCTTTGTTATATCAAGTCTGCCTGCTAAAGCCAGATACCCCTCAGGATATCCACCCAGCTTTTCTGCCTGAAGGCGGTAACCCAATGCCAGCACGAGAATTTTTGCCGCCTGTTCAAAGGTGATGGGGTCATCGGGTCGGAAAGAGCCGTCTACACCGCTTATTAGACCTAACGAATATGCAGTATTTACAGCATTTGCATAGCTGTGTCCTTCCTCAACATCAGTAAAAACCTGCGTGTTTGTCCATACGGTATCCTGATTAAGCATTCTTATTACGATATCTGTAAACTCGCCTCGTGACATTCGCTTGTTCACCAAATCATCACCTGAGTAGCTTTGTGCAAATCCCAGTGCGGCAAGCGTTTCTGCTGCCTCCGTATATTGCTGATAATCGGTTGCAGTAGAATTTTCTGTCGCTGCAAAAATTACACAGGTATTAAGAAGTATGAATACTGATACAAGTATTGCCGTTATTCTGTTTTTCATCATATTCATCCTCCCTTTCTCACTGAACAGACGTAAGAGTCATCAGCATATGTATAATTTTTGCCGCCATTGCACGTGTTGCATACTCTTTCGGGGCAAAGCATCCGCTGCCGTCACCTGTCATAATTCCTGCAAGCTGCAGCACAGCTGCACTCTCTTTAGCATAATCGGGAATGCTGTGTGCATCAGTATAAATCGGCTCGCTTGCTTCCGGAAGTGCAATGGAGCATTTTTTTGCAATTCGTGTGCAGATAACTGCAATATCACTTCTTGTAATATTGCTTCCCACACCAAAGCTCTCAGCACTTATTCCGTTTATAATTCCGTTTTGTACTGCGGCGCCGATATACGGAGCATACCATGCAGAGCTATCAACATCTGCAAAGCCCGATGTATCTTTTCCATTAAGTTTAAATGCGACAACCATCATTTTCACAAATTGCTCACGTGTTACTGTGTCATTGGGTGCAAACTTATTGTCTCCGACTCCATTGATTATCCCCTTGGCACTCAGCGTATTTATACTCTCCTTTGCCCAAGGTACTGCATCCAAATCAGTAAAGGCTTCGCCCTTTTGCATCTGTATCGGCTCGGTAATTACGGGGCCTGAGACGCCGCCTCCGCCACCTCCACCGCCTCCGCCGCCGAGGTCATTGCCGCCATCTGTACCATCATCACTGCCATCTGTTTTGGACTGCTCTATATAAAGCTCTGTTGCTTTAGCAGCGAAAGTATCCTCAATTTGTTTGAGAGTAGTAAAAGTATAATCCTTTGCCAAAGCTTTATAAAGCAGGCTGTTATATGTTTCGTTAAGCTTTGAATAATCACCGCTCCAGTTAATTTGGAGCAGATCACTGCCGTTCTTCAGTGCATTTTCAAAGCCGTCCCAAAGGGCATCATTAACAGTTTTAATTATCTCTTTAACTCTGTTCTCATAAGCAACTTGTCTTTCAAGTGCACTGTAATATGCAGCTCTTAATTCATTGAGGTTATTAAAGGTTTTTCCTGCAATATCCTTTGTAACATCTACCTTTGATGAAAGGGTGTTGTACTCGCTAAGGTCAAGCTGCAGTACATCATTAATCGGTATACCTGCCGCAAGAAGCGGATTTCCTGCAAGCATCGCTGCAAGCTCTTCCTTCGTAATGGTTTTTACTTTATCAAGTGCCGCCGTAATTAAATCTGCAGTAGAGATTTTAAACGGTACTGTTTTCCCATCACTTGCAATAATACTGTAGGCTACATTCTTTTCATAACTGCTTATATCAATCTGCATAGCGTACTGTCCATTGGCATCACTTTGCATCTGCAAAAGCTCACAAACAGCATCGTTTACATTAAGTGCAGTTATTGTTTCTGCCGTATAGCCATTTTTCAGCACTGCCGCTATTGCTGTACTTTGTGCATTTTGCGCTTTTCCAGTGATTTCAAGCTTATTTGTCTGATAATTTACAGATGCGTGTATTTTCTCTGTATCTGCTGCATTTTCTGTACGTAAGCCGTCTTTATCAAAAGTATAAAGAGACGCATAGCTTTCCATATCAGCCCAGCTATCAATTATCATCAGGCGCAGAGTGTTACCCTTTTGCGCATTGGCACTCACAGTCACAGTTTGCTCTGTCGTACTGTCCGGTAAAACCGTATATGGCTTTACCTCAATATGCTGCGTTTTTCCGCTTTGCTCTGTTTCAAGCAGTATAAGAAAGTTTTCACTTGTCCCTTCTTCATTTACCAATTTGAGCTCTGTCGTTATTTCTCCTGCCACCAAGCCGCTTTGCGTAATATCGCCTTTACTGCCCTCGTAGTCAGTGAAAAATCTGACTTCCTTAAAAAGCAATCTGCGTTTGCGTGTTTTAAAGCTGAAGTTTTCATCGGGGGCACTCTGCCCGTAAATATCCTTTATTCCCGAAACGTTTACAGTATAGCATGTGTTAAAGTTAAGCGGGGATGTCGTTGCTATCAATACTGTATCGGGATTTTGCACATCAAGTGAAACTGATTCAACGCTTGCATTTCCTATAGTAACATCCGCCGTTAAAAGAGATGCCGCATCAATTTTATGATTGAAAATCAGCTTGATTTTTTTATCTGTATCAAAATCCTGTGAATCCTTTTTCGGCAAAGAATCTTCCATTTTAAGTGATTTAACCTTATCAACCGTTATATCATCCACTAAAAATTCCGAATTACTTCCCGCACCGCTACGGTGAGGGCCTATGCCGAATTTTTGAAGTCCGCCTGAAAAATTTGTTGGAAAGTCAATGTCTTTTCCCAAAAGCTCTCCGTTTTGATAAACGGACAATTTTTTGTTATCCATATCAAAGAACAAATCAAAAAAGTACCATTCATTGATTTCGGCAGGCGGATTATCACCACTATTTTCCCTGAAATTAACTGTGCTTCCTCCGCAGTTAATACGGCTTGAATCCATTACAAAGGTAATATCCCAATAAATTTCCTTGTGGTCAATCATCGATAGTCTTAGTATACTCGTGGAGGAATTCATCCTCTTTATCTTCATACCATACCTTATCACGCCTTTTGATTGTATCTCGGGGAGAGTTTTCTCAACAGTATAGTAAATTGAATTTGCACTACACGTGGTTCTGTACGCCTTTAAAACCTTATTTGCAGGATTTTCACTGTCTGAGGCAATTTTTATATAACTATCTCTGACATTAATGGTCTCTGTAGCGTTATTGTAGCCTCCGCTCCATTCCCGCCATCCTAAAACATCTGTACCGATTGTAGCTTCTGCACTGTTAAAATCCTCTGCAAAAATATTTTCACAGCCTTCTTTGGATACTACAATCTTTTTTGCGAGTAGCTTTTCGATATTCTCATTAAATGCATCTTCAACCTCCTTGGGTTTTTTAAAGGTTTGCGATGCCATATTTGCGTAGAGCATTTGCTTATCTGCCAAGTTAAGTAACGTAAAATCTGTACTCCAGTTTATAGCAATTACATCATCGCAAGATTTCAGTGTGTTTTCTATATCATCTTCTGCAGCAGTGTTTATTTGCTCCAGAGCTTCTTTTATTCTTACTTCATCACTCACCTGCTGCTCTAATGCATCGTAGTAAGCCTCTCTCATCTGTGCAACATTTGTAAATGTTACCCCCGCAAGGCTTTGTACAACCTCTTCAGGCTCTATCAAAAGCATATACTCCGTAAGGTCAAGCCCTAATATATCATTCAGAAGAATTCCCATCTGTAATTCCTCTTCTCCTGCAAGAAGGCTTATAAGCTCTTGCACATCAGCACTTGCCACCTTTCCAAGAGCCGTATTTAACTGTTCATTTGTTCCTATCATAAAGGGAAAGCTTTTTTCGCCACTTCCAATCAGCGTATACTTTTCACCCTTTTCATAGGAAGACACATCTATTTGTGCAGTAAAATCACCATTTGAATCAGATGTAACATAGAAAACATCGGAAACTGCGGAATTGACATTTAACGGCGTAATCTGTGAAGCCTCGTATCCGGGGGCAAGAAGTGCGATTACCGCTGTTGCCTCATTTGCTTGTGTTATACCGCTGATTTCAAGTGTTTGTGCCTGATAATCCACATAAGCGTGAAGTTTCTTTATCTCTGTTTCTTTATCAAAGCTTGCTAAACTTAATCCACCTTCGTCAAACGTATAGCTTCCCATATAAGGCTTTAGCGATGTCCAATTATCAAGAATTGAAATTCGCAGTGTGTCGCCTTCTTCAATACTATTTGAAATCGTTATCGTCTGCGGCAGTGTGTTTCCACCGGAAAGCTGATAGGGCACTGCACAAAGACTTACTCTTTCACCACTGCGTAATGTTTCCATCATTAACAGAACGTCTGCACTCTGCATTGTTTCCTTTACTGCCGATATTTCCGCAGTAACAATGCCGCTTGCTGTCTGTGTATTTACAAGGAGTGTTTTCTCACCTTCATAATCAAGATAAAACTTTGGCTCTTCAAAATACATTCTGCCGCTGCGGCTTGTAAAGCTGAAGCTTTTGTCAGGTGCAGTCTGTCCGTAAATGTCCTTTACCCCCGAAATTAAAACTGTATATTTCGTTGTAAAGGCAAATGGACTTGACGGTGTCACTATCAGCTTTCTTGAATCCTGTGTATCTATCAAAACTGACGCAGGCTCTTCATTATTTATCAATATATTTGCATTTTCAAGCTCTTCAGAATCTATATTCTGACTAAAAGACAGTACAATTTTTTCATTGATATCAACATTGCTTTCATCATTTGACGGAGTATGCGAGATAAGCTCCATTCCCGCCAGTTTTTTAGCTACAACATCATCCACAAGAAATTTTGCGCCCGCACCTGCTGATGAGCGATGTGTTCCAAGGCAGACCTTCTTTATGCTTTTAGTAAAATTTGTAGGAAAATCTACATTTGATTTAAGTAATTTTCCGTCCTGATATACTAAAAGCTTACCCTTCTCTCCTGTCAAATCAAAATGAAATTCTATGTTATACCATTTATTTAGCTGTGTTGTATTAAGAGCTTCACCATTTTCCTGAAGATACACGCTTGCTCCTCCACCAATAAGTGCAGTTTTCATATTTACCGTAATATCCCACTCTTTTGAATTTTTATCACACACACGCAAACGGAAATATTCACTTGCAGAATTTATTCGCTGAAGCTTAAAGCTAACGCTTACTATACCGCTTGTCACCGTTTGCGAAAGCTCCTTTGACAAAGAATAGTCACGTGATGCACTCGTTGAAGTCGGTCTGTATAGTTGCAGAACTTTGTTTGATGTATTCTGAGGATCTTGTTCGATTGTATATACAGAATCTTCCTCCGTGATGGTTGTCGTTTCATTTCCGTAGGCTCCTACCCATCCATTCCACTCTGAAACATCCTGTCCGGGCGTTCCCGTTTCAAAATTTTCAAAGAGAAGCTCGGTGTCTGCCGCAACAGAGGATAGCGGCGCACATCCCAAAGCAAGGCACATCGCTAATATTAATGAAATAGCTCTGTGGAAATTTATTCGTTTCATCGTTTTCTCCTTTCTGTTAGTCGTTCTACTGTATTTGCGCAACCTTCAGATTATCAAATACAGAGGCATCTCTGAAGCTATATAATGCAACAGTTCCGATTGAATGGGTGCTATCTTCTGCCTCACCGATTTTTTCACCGTTTATGTAGAAGGTAAAGCGGCTTCCCTTTGCTTCTATACCGAAATTGTAGTATTCGTTATCCTCTATGGGATATGACCACGTTTCTATAACCTGCAAAGAGTTATTTATCCATTTTGCAAACTGAAAAGCCTTTCCTGATGTTCTGAGTGTATAACCTTCTTTTCCATTATCTGTCAGTCGGAAAATCAAACCTACATTCTTATCATTTGAGGATGATGGTGCTTTTATATCCGCAGACACTGCATAGTCAGACCAATTACTTCCTCCATTATAAATAAACACACACCTGTTTTCTCCCCATACGGTTTGCTTTAGCATACCGCCCTCAATCATCCAGTCACCAAGCCTTTCGCTCCAGTTCTCCTGTTCTATTTTAGAAAAATCTTCTGTCAGAAGGCTTTTCCCCTTTGGTGTAAAGCGACTTAGGCTTCCCGATATTTCAAAGGTTTCTTTTTCATCAGGGTTTTTCACACACTGAAAAGCACCCATATTAGGATTTGTACCGGCTACACATCCGTCTGCATCAAACAGTTCTAACTCGTACACTTTTCCGTCAAAACCGATAAATTCTTTTTTTATAATTTCTCCGCTGTGCACCGCAGGACTATGAGCGATAATGCGCCAGTTGCTCTCATCATTAATAAATTCTGGCAATCCAAATTTACTGTGTTTCTCCTCTGTTTCGGGGTATGCTTCATAAAAAAGATTGTAATCAGAACTGAATGATGAAACACTCTTATTAAACCGATATGCATCTGCATCGCTCTTCGCAAAAATATTATTTCTTAAAATTATGTTTGAATTAGTCGGGCTGTTAAAGCTCATTCCCGTTGCAGCACCGCAAATTACATTATTGAATATACGGCTATTTTTTACACCATTAAGGGAAATTCCATTTTTTGTTTCCCCATCCTTTACACATGATATTACATTATTCCATATTGCACAGTGCGAAACGGCAAATTCATCTTTGCTTTCTTTTCCAAGAAGCAGTGCCGCCTCTATCGTTTCACTGTCATTTGTAAAAAGATTATTGCAAATCATCAAATCCTTTGTCGCTGCATCTACATAAACAGAGTAATCCGATGAGTTTTTAAATTCGTTTCCTTTAAAAACAACCTCTTTACAATTTGTTATATTCGCCTGAGAATTTATAAAGGAGTTATCCTCTATAAACAAATTCTGAGAGTTATCAAGAACAATCTTACTTTTAATTTTATTACCGACAAGATTAAAAGCATTGACATTTCCTTTAATTAAAGGAGTGTCATCACTGTTTTCTGAGAAGTCAAAATTTTTAATGCTTACATTTGAACTTCCTTGTAAAAATGTAATGTGTTCCTGCTCGGATTTAGGGAAAATAATAACAGCACCATGCTTATTTCTTGACTTTATACATATATCTGCATTTACACAAGCATTCTTCGTTTCAATATATTTTCCATCCTCAAAAATGACACTTTGTCCCGCCTTTAATGTTTCTGTTGCTTTTTTAAAGCTTTTCCACGGGCTAAGATAGCTTCCGTTGTTTTCGTCAGAGCCATCGGGCGAAACAAAAAACACATCGGGGCAGGCAATATCTATCAGTACACTCTTTTCATCTGCGCCCTCTCCCGGAAGTATATACATCGAATTTAAAAGCATTTGCGACAATTCGCCACGAGTAAGAACCTCTCCTCTGACAACATCCAAACTGTGTGTTATTCCGACTTCTGCTGCGGTAAGAAGCGTTCCCCACGGATAACCTCCGTAGCTTTTCGCTTTTTTATCATACCCGAGAACATTTACAAGCACGCTTGCCGCTTCCTCAAACAAAACATTTTTATCGGGACAAAAGCTTCCGTCAGGGTAGCCGTTTATATAGCCTTTTTCCTGTATTGCATTGATATAGTCTTTAGCCCAGTGGTTTTCACCAACGTCACTGAATTTTGTTTGTATATCCGGAATTTCTGCTTTTATAATGCGCACCAAAAGTGCTGCAAGCTCCGCCCTCGTCACATTATCTTCTGTTTTAAGATTTCCGTTTTCATCACCTTGCAAAATTCCAAGCTCGCAAAGCTCCTGCGCTGCAGAAGATTGTTTAGACAAATTATTTTCTGCTGCGACCTGTATGCCAAACAGATTTAGTATAACTAATATATATAATAGTAGTTTTTTCATACTCTCCTCCACTTTTTAATCCGTCACCTGATATACTCCTATATCCCATACTGATTTTCTTTCTTTTCCGTTCCAATCGATGGGTATTATTGATTTTTGCTTGTTGTCAAAGCTTGTATAGGTTGTAGGAATCATAATTCCCGCCCCTATTGCAGGACTATTACTTTTAAGAGTAAAATCTCCCTTTTCAGGATTGACAAAGCCCGGGTCACTATATTTACTGTTTTCTTCCTTAGGAGCTTCTCCCGCATCACTGTAAATATTATAATCACTCTTAAAATTCTCCGGTTCATAGGCAATGTCATACACCATTGGACTATCTTTAAAAATATTATTATATACCTCTACATTTCTGTTGGGCGGGTCCCATCCCCAACCGTAGCGTGTCGCCATATTGCTGCTGACACGTACAGAGGCGATTGACGTTCCCATAACAATATTATTGAATACTCTCGTATCTTTGGCACTGCATATTAAAAGCCCCCATCGTATTCTTCTGTTTGGAGAATATACAATATTATTGTATACATTGCAATTATACATTTCAAAGCCGGTTCCCTCTTTATTATCAAGAGTTGAATTTTTATCCGTAAGACCTCCCACGGTAAATGCCGCATCCGACAGGCTTACCTCTGTATTATATACGAGATTATTGTATATAAGGCTGTCACGTGTACCGCCCTTAAACATGATGCCTGAACGCCCGGACTCAATTATTTTATTGTTTCGCACAATCAGATTGGAGCAATTTACACCATCTATACCCTCGTGAACGGAGCCATATACAATATTATCTTCTATAATACAGTTGTCTGAAAGATGGAGCTTAATCCCTTCCTCGTATACTTTTTCAAAATAATTTCCCCTGATTATAACATTGCTGCCCCCACGTGTCCGCAGCAAAATATCCGCTGTTGGCGAAGGGTCGCTCGATGATGCAATGTCCTCCTGTGCAAAATAGATATCTTCAACAGCGACATATGATACGCCTAAATCAAGGTCAAATTTACTCATACAAATCAAATCTTTACTGTAAATAATTTTCGCCTTATGTTTATTTCGTGCTTTTATCACAATTGGCGCAAATTCTGTTCCACTGTTTTCAAGAACAGTTATATGCTCTTCAAAATATTCTCCATCCTCCAAAATCAAAACAGAACCTGCCTCAAGCTTTTTAATTGACTTATACATCGTTTTCCACGGTTTTTCCTCTGTTCCGGGGTTATCATCAGAGCCGTTTGGCGAAATGTAATATGTAGCATAGACACCGCTTTTAATCTGACGGGGAGTTCGTTTTATGTCATTCATCAATATATCCAAAGAGTTTGCCATAAGCTGTGCCGCTTTCCCACGGTTAATAGTGTTTTCAAATTCTGTGGGAACCGTTTCTGTTATGCCCAGGTTTGCAGCTTCCAAAAGATAGCCGTACGGGTAACCCCCTCTTTTTTCTCCGTTCTCTGCATATCCTAATGCGCAAACTAAAATTTTAACTGCCTGATTATATGTAACGGGGTTATCGGGAAGAAATCTGTTACCGCTGAAGCCTCCTATCAACCCCCTCTTGGTCGCTTCTGAAATTAATGCATAAGCCCAATGGTTACTAAGCACGTCATTATATATTATCCTTGAACCTTCAACATTGTTAATTTCATTTCCGGGGGTAATCATTCTCATCACTGCCGCTACAAATTCTGCCCTGGTTAATGTCTTTTCTGCCCTGAAAGTTCCATCTTCATATCCATTCAGCACATTAAGTTTTGAAAGTTCACGTGCAGCGTTCTCATACATTGATCCCTCAAGGTCTGAATATTCCTTTTCACCCGTTTCTTTCAATGTATCTTTTTCTACTGATGCATCAATGTAACTATCAAAAATCATTTCATCATCTTTGTTTTGTGTTTCTTCTTCGCCTCCCATTTCCTCCTGCGCTATCTCCCATTCAAGCACATCTATAACATTATCAGCATCGTTTTGTGTTCCATCCTGTGCAAAACTGATACAGGTAAACAATGTTGATGTTATTAACACGTATGAAATCATTGCCTTTCTTAAAAAAATTGTTCTCTGTCTTTTCAATTCAAATGCTCCCTTCTTTTCCCATACTGCGGCATTTTTTCTAATTATATTTTAGCATTGCAATCATAGCTTTTTCAAGTGACAGTAACTATGATTATACTGACACATCCTTGCAATTTATCCTGTATGTGGAAAAG
Organism: Oscillospiraceae bacterium; assembly: GCA_015069065.1. Classification (GTDB taxonomy): domain Bacteria; phylum Bacillota; class Clostridia; order UMGS1883; family UMGS1883; genus UMGS1883. The sequence goes on from SVJI01000002.1 coordinate 30,710, forward strand.
GAAAAAAGGCAGACCGCAAATATATGCAATCTGCCCCTAAAATGGGATATTTTACTCTTTATTCTTATTTCTCAAACGATAAAGCGAACGCACATTGCCAAATCCCGACATCTGTGCAATTTTTTCAAGAGAGAACTTTCCCTCTTTAATTAGTTTATTGGCGTATGCCATTCTGACATTGTTAATATAGCTGAGTACCGTCATTCCTGTACTTTCCTTAAAGATTTTTGACACATGGGGTTTGCTCAGATTAAAATGATGTGCAATCATCTCAATACAAAGGTTTTGGTCTGCAAAATTCTCCTCAATATATTTTTGAATTTCTTCTGCATGAATTACAGTACGGGAACGCTTTCTTGTAACGTCATCTGCAAATATATCGCAAGCCCGTTTTACAAAGTCCATAAGTTGTTTTGTTATCTGCTGTGTTGACTGCATTGACGAACTGACATCTTTATAAAAATCGAAAAACTCTCTCAGTTCAATATTATCATTTGTGCTTTCCGCCAAAATTTTGGTAATTGTCGATATAATATCAAGAACTACAAAATTAAAATAGCACCGTTCTGCCTTTGCTTCAACATCCTGCAAAAGCTCGCTGACAATCGAAAGTGCGTCTTCCTTATTGCCAATTTTTATGCTCTGAACAAGTCCACGTTCTTTATAAATGTTGAATGAGTAAGTTTCTTCATTTTTTTGTGGCATCCGAAACTCTTCCGCAAGTTTCTCAAAAAGGCTTGGCAACCTCAAAATCCCTTCACACGATTCTGAAAATTTAATTTCGAGATTAATTGAAAATTGCTCGTTAATAAATCTGACACCTTCCAAGGCAGTCTGTCTTATTCTGTCAACATTACAAGTTTCGTTAACACCTACAAGACACAGATTGAAAGCATCCGCCGACGCAGAGAAAATCTCCGTGTTATGTCTTGCAAATAGCTCGCTCATTACGTTATTTATAATGTAACTTAGATGGTACATCTTCTCAAAATTAGACATCTGTTCATCTTCTGCAAAAAAGGATGATAAAGAATTAAGATAAAACACCGCAAGAATATACTCTTTGTCCTCGAAAAAGGCGTTATATTCATCAAGCAACTGGGACGACATATTCCCCTGAATAATCTGTGGAAATGATGATGCCTGTAGCTTGCTTTCAACAGCTTTTAGGTTTGTTGCCATTTTATCCTTTTCTAAAAATATGTTTTCTATAGAATCGTGTAAAAACTCAAACTCCCCTTTTTCGCCCGGTGTGCCAAATACATCTACCAACCTTTTAATCGGCGTGTAATTAATTCTGAGAAGATACCTTATAAGTAAGCTGAGAATTATCAGAGCAATGATTCCTGCAAACACAGTTCCATTTTTAAGAACAATGGTTCTTAAGTTGAGCTCATTTTGTGGAACTCGCAATGCAATATACCAGTTTCCGTCAAGCATACTGATTGGACTTATAAACATACTGTAGGAATTATCACTGTATTTTCTCGCCGCTGTAATCGTTTGCGGAACAACATCGTCCTTTGTCTTTTTTTCGTGAATTGCCAATCTTCCGTATGCATTGTAGATAAAAATATCACTTGCAGGCTCCCACGTCACAGTAGAAAGTCCTCCGATGAAATTCTGCTTATTACTTAAAACAACAAAATTATTGCCGCTGCTATCGGGAATACACCCCATCAGCATAATTGTATCAACAGGTTTGCCTAAATCTCCTGAATACGTCATACTTCCGTATATATCACGGTTTATATCCTTTGAAACAACACTCTTCCAATCTTCATATGAAATTCCCGTTTCGGCAAAATAGGCATCGTGGAAAAGCTTGCTGTGAACTATTCCCGTTTTACACAAAACACTATCCGTTTCTTTTAGATATATAAAAAACAAATCTATTTTATTATCGTAGCTTGCGTACTCCTTTATATCTTCAAGCATTTCCCATGTAGTATCATTATAAAAATAATTATCATTTTTTTGCGAAATAATATCAGATAATTTTTCGTTTAAAAGAAGCTGCCTCTGAAAATTTTTCATTGACCACACGCTGTCCTCAAAGGATGATGTTACAGTATCAACTATATATTCATTAAATGCCTCCGATGTTTTCTTCAGCGAAGAATGATATGCAACTATCACCGTCAGCGCAAAGAATATCAAAAGGAAAGCAACTATGCAGTAGGAAATAATACTCATTGTCTTGTAACTTTTTGAAACATATCTAATTTTCATTATTTCCCACTCCTTTATGACATCAACGTTTTTATATTACCATTTTAGCATTGCCGACACATTTTTTCAAGCAGTAATCTATGAGAATTATCCGTATCTCGTTAAAAATATATATTCGCTTTGTTATTTTAACACTTTGTATGTATTTGTTCAAGTGACAATAAACAATGTTAATGTGACATTTTCTATCTATTCCCACATTAAAAACCCACCTGTAAATTTTTTATTACTATCAAAAGTACAATTTACAAGCAATAAAAGTTGTAAAATCTCAGATTTCATCGTTTATAAGTAAATAGGGTAAAAGTAGCTCTATGGGGTAATAGCAAGCATAGCCAATGAGTACCCATTGACAATTTTTAAGGCTCTCCGCAAGGCTCCAAGTCTTAAAAAACTTTTGGGATATTCCCAAACCCTTATTGATGAAAAAACGAGGTGAACCTATGGCGAACAGACAAAGAAATATACAACTGAAAATATGGGTAAACGAAGAAGAAAGAAAACTGATTAACCAAAAGATGGCACAGTTCCCTACGTCACAGCTCGGAGCATATATGCGAAAAATGGCTATTGACGGATATATCATTTATACTGATATAAAGAATATTAAACAATATATTCAGGAGCTTCAGGCAATCGGGAAAAACATCAACCAAATTGCAAGGCGTGTAAATTCAACCACCAACATTTATAAAGAGGATATTGACGAAATCAAAGCGAGGCTTGATGAAATATGGCAGTTACAAAGATACATCCTATCAAATCTACGCTAAAGCTCGCCATTGAATATATCTTAAACCCGGAAAAGACAGACGAAAAAATTCTTGCGTCCTCTTTCGGCTGCGGATTTGAAACTGCAGATATGGAATTTAAGTTCACAAGAGAATTGGCAAAGCGCAAATCTCCAAATCTTGCTCACCACTTAATACAATCATTCGAGCCCGGAGAAACTATCCCTGAGGAAGCCCACGAAATCGGTATGAGGCTTGCAGAGGAAGTTTTAGGAGGTAAGTATGAATTTGTTTTGACAACTCACATTGATAAAGGCCACATACATAACCACATCATATATAATTCTGTAAGCTTTGCCGACTATAATCATTATCACTCTACTCCCCCCAAGTATTACAACATCAGACGGACAAGTGATAAACTCTGTGAGGAATACGGATTGTCTGTTATCCGCAAGACAAAAGGTAAAGGTAAAAGCTATATTGAATACACCGCTGCAAAGCAGGGTAAGAGCTGGAAAGCCCAACTGAAAAATACCATTGACACACTCATTCCCTTGTCAACTGACTTTGATGAATTTCTCTTGCTTATGGAACAGCAGGGGTACAAGGTTAAGAGGCAAAATAAGAATGTTTCTTTCTGTACTGACGGCAGAGAACGATATATGCGTTCCAAAACTCTGGGTCCCGATTATACCGTCGAAGCGCTAAAGGAACGGATCGCCGGAAAGACAAAGGGAAAACGCATCAGCCTGATAATAGATATTCAAAACTGTATCAAAGCACAGGAAAGCAAAGGTTACGAGCATTGGGCGAAAATCAATAATCTTAAGCAAGCTGCTAAAACACTTAATTTCCTGACCGAGAATGACATCACAACCTATGATGAATTAAAAAATGCCGTAGAGCAAAAGCAGAACGATTTTAACGGAATAAGCGAAAAGGTTAAGGAGCTTGAAATCCGAATAAGCACTACTGCAATGCTTATAAAAAATGTTGAAACATACACAAGGCTCAAGCCCATTATGGAACAAAGAAAAAAGGCAACGGATAAAGGTGCGTTTGATGAAAAGCACAGAGCTGAAATCATTTTGTTTGAGGCAGCACTAAAAGAATTAAAGGGAGCAAAATATCCGCCTATAAAAGAGTTAAGGCAGAGTTATAAATCGCTTCAATCCGAGAAAGAAACCTTGTATGAGGGATACAAAAAAGCGAAATCGGAGGCTGCTGAAATTGACATCATAAAATCGAATGTCGATTCACTTTTAGGCGCTTCTCACAGGCAAAGCCGTGATATTTCGGCGCTTTTAGAGTAGCGAAGGGCTGGGCGACCTCCAAACCATATGATATAATTTACTTAGGCAGACTATGAACAAAAGGAGGTTGTCTATATGAAAAAGATAACAAAAATAATCATCACTGTCGCAATAATAAACGCAATAAATCTAACGACACTTGCCACCGAGATACCCGGTGAGAGCGTACCTCCCCATGTTACGGTTAAGGAAATTGCAATCACCGAAAATTTAATCAGTCCTATACTGTGTGAGGTTGAAAACGGTTTGGGATATGGAGAGGCAAACGGAAAAGCACACAAGCTGATTTGGGAAGCAATAGTTTCAGGACAGACAAACGGATATGGATATGGTGATTTAATGGCAATCGCAAGGAACGCAATCCATCAGCAAAGGGATATGTACCTGCGCCCCGACTTTTACAAAGAAGCAGAGGCACAAATGCAAATCGTCATAGCAGATTTGATAAAAGCCGTAGAGAACGGAACTCTGACCTATGAGGAAGTAAGAAAGCAATCCTACATCAAAATCTTACAATGGATAAATCCCACCTTCGCATTAGAAGATATGCAAGGAGATTTCTGTTATTGGGACATCCCACCCGTTGACAACGCATATTTTAACAGGGCGAGAAAGTTATTACTTGAAGCACAAGCAAACCAAATTTGGAGCAGGTTGATTAAAATTTTTAGCAAGCAGATTAAAGCAATTGCTATCATCAGTTTTAATTTGAGGGGCTTTAGGTGGTTTTACGGTACTCATTTTAGGCAAATTCATAGTTTTCATCAGGCGGTACACTCTGCCGCAGCTGATGTTAATGCAATAATCACGGCTAAGACAATCTTTGATTTTACCAGCGCCCAAACGCTTATCGGTTTTGGCAT
>SVJI01000092.1 GCA_015069065.1 Oscillospiraceae bacterium
TAGACACCACTGCACCTACAGAGGGAGCAATTTTTGAATATTCGTCGTAGCAGTTCTGCTCGTATTTAAGGCAGCACATCAGTCTGCCGCAGTTGCCTGAAATTTTAGTCGGGTTAAGGCTGAGTCCCTGTTCCTTTGCCATCTTGATAGAAACAGGATGAAAACCATCCAGATATGTGCTGCAGCACAGACCTCTGCCACAGATACCTATACCGCCCAGCATTTTTGCCTCGTCACGGATTCCTATCTGCCTGAGTTCTATCCTCGTTCTGAAAACAGCCGCCAAATCCTTTACAAGCTCGCGGAAATCAACTCTGCCCTCTGCAGTAAAGTAAAACAGAATCTTGTTTCCGTCAAAGGTATATTCTACATCTACAAGCTTCATATCGAGCTTATGCGCGGCAATCTTTTCCTCGCAAATTATAAGGGCTTCCTTTTCCTTCTTCTTATTTTTCTCCATCTGCGCCTTATCCTGCGGCGTCGCTATGCGCACAATCTCCTTAAGGGGAGAAACAAGCTCCTCCTCAGAAATTTCGCGCACGGTCATTGAAACTGTGCCGTATTCAAGTCCGCGTGCAGTTTCTACTATTACAGCCTCTCCCTGCTTAGGCTCAAATTCACCGGGGGCAAAAAAGTATGCCTTGCCGGCTTCCTTAAATTTAACTCCTACTACTTTTACCATGGATATCCTCCCAACAATTTATAAGCATATTTACAATCCACAGATCATATTTCATCGAAACATTAAGCTGCGACCGTACTAAAGACACCTTTTCTACAATGCTCAGTACGGCAGAAAGCGTAACCTTAGACGAAAACGGCTCGAGGTATGACATCATATCTGCGTTAATCACACGTCCGCCCGTCTTAAGAGCAATTATATCACGAATAAAGCTTGTAAACAAGTCAAAATACAAATCACAATTATCAAATCCTGATTTTCCGTTCTTTATACCAAAAGCCTCTGCCACGTTAAACACCGACATTCTGTCCCCTGTCAGTGAAAAAACGGCATCAAACATTTTACTGCGGGTTTCAAAAAACTCCTCATTTTCGCACAAATCCAGCGCTCTTCCTATAACGCCACCGCTATATAAGGATATAAACGGAGCAATGTCGCGTTTTAACGGATACTGGCGCAGTATATATTGATGGATTTCCTCCTCAGAGAAAGGTTCAAACACTACCTTTGTTCCGCGGGAGCGTATTGTAGGCAGCAGATTCTTCACATTTTCCGAGAGAAGTATTATCACCCCATATGCCGGCGGTTCTTCAAAGGACTTTAGCAGTGCATTCTGTGCATCCTGATTCATATTGTCGGCATCGCGAATGATACAGATTTTCTTTTCAGAAAGTGCAGGCTTGATGAAAAGCTCCTCGTTCATGCCGCGGATGTCATCAACCTTAATCTGACCGTTCCCCCCGATTATAATTAAGTCACTGTGGGTTTTGGCAGCATGTTTTTTACAGTCAGGGCACTGTCCGCAGGGTTTTACCTCACCTGTACAATGAATTGCATTGGCAAAAATCCGCGCTGCGGTAAACTTACCAACGCCCTTGAGTCCCTCGAAAATATATGCCTGTCCGACAGCACCGTCACGGGCACTTTTTAATAGTGAACGAAACGCTTTCTGCGTTGTCAGATAATTAGCCATTCTCATTACCCTTTTTAATAAAATATTTCACTGATTTTACAAGGACTGCATTAAGCACAATTGCAAAAGCACTTACCGCTGCCCCTACTAAAATTCCGTTAAAGGTACGCATATACATAACAGAGGCTGACGTAAACACATGACAAAACGTGTTTATTACAGAAGCAAACAGAATGGAGCTTCCAACACAAAGGCACCACTGGATAACAGAGCAATTTGTGTTTTTGACATAATAAACGAAAAGCACCAGACACGGCCAGCCGATTAAAAACTCCTTGGTTCTGGGGCGGGCGTACATAAGCTCTGTAATCGTATTTCGCATAAAATTCTCTATGGGTGATATACTCGTCACATTTCCGCTGCGGATAAGGTAAACTGCACCCACCGCTGCAACAAGTGCTGCAATTATCATCCAGTAAACCTTTATATCAGCGTTAAGGACAGATATAACTTTGGCAATGTGGTTTTCATCCTTTTTTGCAAATATTATACCATATGCTACAGCAGTATATGCAATCGGAACAAGCAAGGAAAGCTTTATTCCACGGAAGATAATGGAGTTAAGGTAGTAATCAACTCCTGAAAGAAGTGATGTCTGCACAAATGCGCACAACCACAGTACTGCTACTGTCAGCGCCACTGAAGCTACAGTAAGAACACTCATTGACAGTTTATGTCGCATATCCCTTACAAAAACCATCACCGCCGTTATACAAAAGCACGGCGCAATAACAGCAAAAAGAGTCGGATACAATAAAACTATACCCTCGGGGGCAAGGAATGTAAAGCCTACGCTCAAAACGGCTGCCGCCATAAGAACCCACTCAAGTTTTTTAAGGCGGGCATTTGCAAGCCATTCTAAGATTGTAAGTCCCATCAGTATCATCAGCACCATTGCGCAAGCACTGACAAGGCGCCTGTTTACAGTATAATCGTACTTCATATCATAGCTCTGGGTATTGTAGCCTGACTTTGTCAGCTTGTCCAGAACCTGTGATGTAGCGATGTTTGTTTTCTCACTCTTTTCCCCAAAGGTATCTGTACCGTTGGTAAGCTGATTTATCGTAACAAATCTTATGTTCCTGTCAACAACGGAATTAAGAATCTGGTAATAACGTTTGTCGTAGATAGTTGCACCAGTATTCTTTGTTTCAAAGTCTGCGGTTTCATATCCGCGGAGGACTCTTCCGTCAGCACTTTTGATAAGCTCGCTGTAGCCAATCGGCTTCTGATTGGAAAGCTGTGTCTGTTCCTCTGTCAGGATAAGATACAGCTCCTTTTCCTCTATCATACGGCATAGCGCCTTATAGTTTTTCTTCTCATTCTCTATCTGTCCGTGATTGTTCTGTCCCTTTTTCAGGTTTATAAACTTAATTTGATATTTGTCAACGATTTCGTCAATATATTCAACATACTGCGTATCGGAATAAGCATTAACCATCATGGAAAGGACAATGTCAAAACCTTTTTCGTGTGCGTACTCAAGCTTTTCTTCATCAAAGCCCACTGCAACCTTCCACGCATCACTTACCCCCTCATAAAGGACATATACATCCGCTCCTAAGGGTGTTGTCTTTTTAACATACTCGTCACTTGCGTACTTCGCCTTAATCCATTTTTCCATAAATTCCTTACGTGCGGGACGTTTGGATATAAGTACATAGCTATCGTTGTGAATTTTTTTATCCCCTGACAGCTGTTTTATTATATCTTCACTTTCATCGTCATACTTATGGCACAGTACGTTATACTTAATACCTGTAATATCGCCTGCAGAAATCAGGGAGTTAATGCTTTCCTCCCCTATAAAAAGCGTGTTTACACCCATGTCCATATTTTCATCGAGAGTGGCATCAATTTCCTCCTGACTTAATACCATGGCTGCATTATTGAAATTAAGGGCAAATTTAACATCATTATTAGCTGCTTCATTTTCAACACGCTGCGTAAATGAGGGAAGCATAAAAGCCAGTAAAAGAAGCATTTTTAAAATGCGTACAACAAGGTTTCTCTTTGTCATTTTCCCACTCCTTACTGCGGATTTCCCGCATCTCTTCCTTTTATAATCAGTTTTACTATCCCGCTTGCAAAAAGCACTGCGCAGTAAACAATACCGCAAAGTGCCAGCGGCACCATAAACATAAATTTATCACAAATAATATCAGGTGAAAGCACCTTGAAGACAGCAAACACTGCAAATGCACATCCTCCGGATATAAGAACCTTGGCAATATTTTTTCCCAGATTTTTGTCCATGTAATTTCCTACAACTTTTTTTATTGCCAGTGCAACATTTATGGCATACAGCGAGAAAAGCACTGTAGTCGTGACGGCAATTGCCGTTACACCGTAACCACCGACCAGAATATTTGCAATCGGCTTTGCGGCAATTACTGCTACAGTTCCTATAACCGTATAAGAATACCTTGAATCAAGGTACAAAATCTTATTGAAAAGCTCCTGACACACATACCCCATAGCGCCAAGGGTATATACCGTAAACAGTGTTGCAGTAGCTGCTGTAAGATTTGGGGTAAATTCACCGCGCTCATAAAGCAGTGCTATAATACTTTTTCCAAAGCAGTTTACAGTAAGTATAAACGGAACGAAAATTGCAAACATTATCACAATCATATTCTGCAGCAAACTGCGCACGTAATCAATTTTGCCCTCCTCAAAATTACGGCTGATGGACGGAAACACCACATTACTCATGGCAACAACAAAAACACTGGCGATTGTTATGAATAGATTTGACGCATAATTTATAGTTGTTGCGGCACCGCTCTCTCCGCTGACAAATGCCTTATCTATCATGAAGCAGACCTGAAACATCATGTTTGATATGAAAATCCAGACAAGCTCGGCGTTGTTTCCGCGCTGAGTCTTTAGTCCTGCTCCCCGTACAAAAAAGCGGTAACCCTTTTTATAAAAAGAGGGGAGCTGAATTACAATATGCAAAAACCAGCCTATAGTGGTTACTATACCCACCGTGACAATATCAATATTCTTTACAAACAAAGAACATATGATTATTGCATTAAACGGCAGACTCATTATGGAGCTGATAAAAAACACCCTGTTATTCTGCAGTACACCGGAAATAATATATGCAATAATAACACACCACAGAGAGGGCAGCATTATATACATAAGCCTTACAGCTAATGCGTAGTTATCACCTGAAATCCCGGGGAGCAGTAGTCGCACAACAGGACCTGCACAAATATACATAAGCGCAGTAACAACGGCTACCGCAAGAGTCGTTTTCCCCATAAAACGCGAAACATAAACGCGCTGAGCCTCTAAAGAGGTATTTTCCTCTTTATTAAGGTTTTTTATAACAAGGGTGGAAAGCGCAACTCCTACCCCTGTGAAAATCAGATTTACAAGTCCGAAAATCTGAAAATACATATCTGTATATACACTCGCACCAAATACAGATGCAAAAACAATATCCCTGAAAAAGCCAATTCCCTTGGCAAGCAGTATTCCCAACACGACCATTATGTATGCCATGGCGTTCATGCTCTGTACCTCCAGTTTTCCTCTAATACCTACCTATATAATAATATACCATTTCGAGGGTAATAGTCAAGATTTTCGGCTACTTTTATTTGTAAACAGACAAATTGTTTTACAGATAATTGAAATAAGAAACTTTCTGTGATATAATAAGCTTACTTCCCTGATGAGGTTGTGATATATTTTGGACAGAGTAATACTTCACTGTGACTGCAACGGATTTTTTGCCTCCGTCGAATGTGCCATGAATCCTGCCCTCAAAGACGTACCTATGGCGGTGGGAGGAAGTGTTGAGGCGCGCCACGGAATTATATTGGCAAAAAACGAGCTTGCAAAAAAATATAATATCCAGACCGCAGAAACTATTTATTCTGCAAAGAAAAAATGTCCTCAGCTTGTAATAGTTCCGCCCAGACATGATTTATACGAGGAATACAGCAGAAAGGTTAATGCAATTTACCTTGAATACACAGATTTGGTCGAAAAGTTCGGCATAGATGAAAGCTGGCTTGACGTTACAGGCTCGCAAAAGCTTTTCGGAAGCGGTGAGGAGATTGCTGCCACACTCAGGAAACGCATCCGCGAGGAAATCGGCATTACAATTTCCGTCGGCGTTTCGTTTAACAAGGTTTTTGCAAAGCTGGGCAGTGACTATAAAAAGCCTGATGCTACCACGATAATAAGTCGTGAAAATTAC
>SVJI01000093.1 GCA_015069065.1 Oscillospiraceae bacterium
TAACAGGACAACTCGCCGTATTAAGTATATTGGCAATCAGCGTGTCGTGTCTGCCTTTTCCCAATCCGCAACCCACAAGAACACTGTCCGCCCCTCTGATGGCACTAAGTGCCTCAGGACACAGTTCGGGAAGCATTACACCCTCGCTTTCGGGTACACCGATAACGATTGCCTCCTTTACCAATATATTCAGAATCGGGCATATTGACACCGGAACAATCAGCTTTACAAGTCCGCATCCGCTGCGCTGCGCTGCCATTGCCGCCATCGCTGCTGCGCCCGACATAGATTTACTGCCCGCCACAATAACTGCAGTACCAAAAGTCCCCTTATGCGAATTACGGCTCCGTTTAGGGAGTATGTTTTTTACCAGACGCTTTGTTATCGGCACACATGTGCTTTGAGGAATCTCGTTGTAATTCACAGGGATTCCAACCTCTGCAATTACAATCTCCCCACACAAATCCACACTCTCAAGGTTTAGCATTCCGCGCTTTGGTGCAGTGAATGTAACAGTCTTATCTGCATTGACGCATACTGTGCATTTTTTTCCACTGTTTGCATCCATACCGCTTGGGATATCACAGGACACAACGAAGCTTTCCGAGGCATTTATCATTTCTATGGCTTTATGTACTCTGGCATCTGTTATTTCACCGCTTATTCCTATGCCGAAAATGGCATCGAGTGAACATTCAAATTCCTCTGTAGGAAATGTCACCTCCGACAACACAGGTATATCCTCTTCCATTGCTTTTTGGCACAGCAACATACATTCCTCTCCGCACGGAGGCATCACCTGCACAATTTCAACCCGTATTCCTTTTCTTTTTAAAAGAATGGCAGTGGCGTAACCGTCACTGCCGTTGTTTCCTTTACCACAGTACACTCTTACGGAATTGAAGCTGTTAATCTCATTAAAGAGAGCGTGCGCAGCATTTTCTATAAGATGCATCGCAGAAACATTCTCCATGGCGCGCATCTCGGCATCCTTTATCATATCCGCAGACAAAAACAGCATAATATCATATCCTTTTTAATCAGAACTTTTTAACGTGTACCTTTAAGGGGGAGTATTTTGAAAGCCTTTCTACAAATGCATAGGGCGGCTCAAACTTAACAAGGGTTTTGCCTTTCTTTTCAAAAATCACAAAATAAACGTCTACATCCTTACGACCTGTAGTTGCATCAATTACATTGTCAAACTGCTCCTTTAGTCTGGAATTATACTGCGTATCATCCACACTTGCCAGAACCTCAATATTTTTAACGCAAAAGGATGCAAGTCTCTTTCTTCTGGAGCGGTTGTAAATTATATCTATATCCACAGTATCCTCTGTTTCAATATATTCAAACTCTTTGTTGAATCTTGTGGAGAGGATATGCGCTCCGTAAAAACAACCTACTGCAAGCAGTGCCCCTATACCGCCGAAAGCGGAAAGAAGGGTTATACATACGATTGCCAGTATAAATGCCGCCAGATATAACAAAACCGACAGAAAAACCTCCATGGGTGTCTTTTTTCTGGCTACAAGGTATTCTTTAAAATCCATCTTCTCTTCTCCTTATATTCCATCTACAATTCCTGTATTTTCCTCAACTGAGGGTCTTTCTATAGCAGGCGGAGCAGGTGTCACAGGCGTAACTGCTCCGGTATTCCCCGAAGTTTCTCCGTTGTTTTCTACTCCCTGTTGCACCTGCCCATCATCTATAATTCCCTCAACCTCTTCGTTCTTTTCTACCAGAGGTGCGCTGCCGGCGAGCAGCTCATTTTCATTGAAAGAATACGGATGCTCTGTACAAAGCTTGGTGGGGATATCACCTTTCTTATATTTCTTATCGGTAAGCTTTTTACATGCAGGTGTAGCACGCATATGGCTCTGCGCACACAGCATTACACTGTACTTGCCCTTTTCTTCATTTGCCAGAAACGGCTTGTCCTGTAGCCCCTCATGAATAGGTGCCATTACCTTTCTCCATGCTACCGCCGCAGGATTTGGTGAAAAGCCCCTGAGCGGTGTCGGCTGGTCATAACCAAACCATACTGCACCTACATAATACGGAGTAAAACCAACGAACCATCTGTCATTGTTACTGGAGGTTGTACCTGTTTTACCGGCAACCCTCATTCCGCTGATTCTTGCAGCAGTACCTGTACCACCATTAACTGCATTTGTGAGCATACTTATCATGCTTTCTGCAGTGGTTTCACTCATGGCTATCTGTTCCTCGGCCTTATGCTCTAAAATAACCTTTCCCTCAGCATCGATAACCTTTGTGTACATCGAGGGCTTTATATATTTACCGCCATTTGGGAATGCACAGTATGCAGCGCACATATCAAGCACTGTCACACCGTCTGTAAGACCACCTAATGCAATGGGAGCCAGACCAACGTCTGAGAGAATCTTACCCCCCGATTTTCTCTCCTTTACAACAGTTGAGATATGGAAATTATTCTTTACATAATCAAAGGCTGCCGCAGGTGTAACATAGTTACATATCTTTACCGCGGGCACGTTTCTTGACCCGCGTAATGCAGCTGCAACCGTTATTCGTCCGGCAAAGTTTCTGTCATCGTTTCTCGGTGCCCATCCATTATAATCCACAGGTGCATCATTTACCAGTGAGGATGGCTCTACCAGACCGTATTCTACCGCAGGTGTATAAACTGACAGCGGTTTAATTGTTGAACCGGGCTGACGCAGTGTGTGTGTAGCACGGTTAAGCGTACGGTTACCCTCTTTCTCCCCTCTGCCGCCTACAAGTGCCTTTACAAGACCTGTGTAGGGGTCCATTATTACCATAGAGGACTGAGGTTGCTTTTCTCCTGATGCCTTTTGGAATGATGACGGGTCATTATAAACCTTATCCATCTGTGCCTGCATATCTGAGTCCATGGACAGATAAATCTTAAGACCGCCTGTGTACAGTACCTTGCCTGCATATTCCTTGGTATAGTTGTATTCACGCATCAAATCCTGCATAACCTGATCAATAACTGCATCCGTGAAATAGCTCTGGTAATTTTCCTTGCCGTCAGAATTTTTCTTTACAAAATTGAGTTTTTCATCCTTTGCCTGATTATATTCCTTTTCGGTAATAAAACCAAGCTCCCTCATCTTTTTCAAAATAACCATCTGACGGTTTTTGTTGTTTTCAGGGTTTACGAGCGGGTCATACTTTGTCGGGAACTGTGTTATACCTGCAATAGACGCACATTCCGCCAAGGAAAGCTCGCTTACCTCCTTACCGAAATACGTAATTGCCGCACTGCCGACACCGTTACATTTCTGACTCAGGTAAATAGTATTGAGGTAATATTCCAGAATTTCCTCCTTAGACAAATCCCTCTCCAGATTATATGCTCTGTATATTTCCTGAATCTTACGCTTGATTGAATATTCATCATCCCGAGTGAGATTCTTAATAAGCTGCTGAGTAATGGTGCTGCCGCCATAACTGGAGTTACCCTTTTTGGTAATATACTGAATCGCTGCACCCATAAATCGCTTTATATCCACACCGCAGTGAGAATAGAAACGCTCATCCTCTATGGCAACGAAAGCATTTTTTAAATGCTCGGGGATTTTGGAACTTGATACCCAGATACGGTTTTCATCATCATAAAGCTGCTCATACTCAACCATCTCGCCTGTTTCGCTATCCTCGACATATACAAACGATGTCAGGTTAAGACGCATATTCTCCACATCTATAAGCTCTGCATCCTCCACATAACCAAACAGCGAACCTGCAAGAAGTCCAAATACCGCGATAAAACATATTCCTATGACAATACCCATAGGAGTCATTATTTTTAAAAATAAGCTCTTTTTACGTTTGCGCCTCGAAGCCTTTTTCTTAGCCATAGCACAACACCTCCAAAAGCAGAACACCTCTGCCGACTATACAGATTAAACACCTATACATCGTTTAGTATAGCACCAAAGAGTTAAAAAAGTGTTACAAAGTTGATTTTATTTGTATATTACTGCCTTAAATTGTACAAAATAGCAACGAAAAATTATACTACTGATTATTTTAAGGAGGGTGTACATGAAAACAAAAGGGCTGAAATACAGCTTACTCCTGTGCATCGTTGCTTTCCTTGCTTCTTTGGTAGGTTATGTTTCAGGAGTCAGCGCCTCCCGAAAACAAGCCGCACAGAAACCATCAGGAGAAACGGCTCTGCCTGCTAATTTTCAAAACGTCATGCAGAATGTACAGGAAGAAAAGCTTCCTCCGCTTCCCCATTCTCAGGAGATTACGCAGACCTATATCCTTAAGGAGAATGACGGTAACATCGCACTTTTTACACGGTATTCAGACGGAAAGGAGGAGCTTCACGATACGTATGAGGTTTCCTTATCACTACTTCCCGAATCTGACCGCAAGCAATTGGAAAAGGGCATCGAATGTTCTTCTCTCAGCGAGGCACTGCAGCTTATAGAGGATTACTCGAGTTAAAATAAAAGGAAACACCCCAACGCATGTTGGGGTGTTTCCTTTTGGAATGAATGAAAAATTATATGAAATTTATGGTCTGTAGGTTGTCTACAGTCCACTTTCATAGCAAATTATTATCTCCGCACGACATTTTTGCGGGATTAAGATTATCTTCTCGGAACGATATTATCCAAAGCCTTGACAATAGAATTTTCCTCAATAACACCTCTTAAAGAAGTAAGGGGATAAACTGAGGTATTTTTCCCTATAACGGTACCGGGATTAAGAACACATCCGCACCCTACATCTGCACCGTCAGCCAGTATTCCGCCTATCTTACGCAGTCCTGTTTCGTATTCGGTGTCGCCGTGTATTACAACAGCCTTTCCGTCTGATTTGAGATTTGAGCAAATTGAACCTGCACCCATATGTGCATAATTACCGAGCACTGAATCTCCTACATAATTATAATGCGGAACTTGAACATTGTCAAGTAAAACGCAATTTTTTAACTCCGTCGAGTTTCCTATCACGCAATTTTTTCCTGTTATTACACTGCCTCTGATAAATGCACCGGGGCGTATTTGTGTGCCCTCTCCGATAATTGCAGGACCCTCAATTGTTACCGTGGGGTAAATTTTTACATTTTCACCCACCAGAACTCCGTCTGCTATAAGCTTATAGCCGTCCATTCCCTTTTCGATAAGCTTATTTATATAATCTTTTATCTTAGGGAGCATTTCCCACGGATACTGCGATTCTTCAAACAATGGGAGGAGGTATTCATTTGCGCAGTCAAATAACTCCTTTGTCAATACCTTTTTAGTCAACCGCGTGTCCCCCCTTCAAAATCGCATCTACAATCCTGTTTGCATATTCTACACAAGCTTCGTTGCTTTCACTTTCAATCATGACACGGATAACAGGCTCTGTACCGCTCTGGCGTAGCAATGCCCTGCCCTTTCCTGCTATCAGCTGCTCAACAGCCTTAAGCTCTGCCAGAACAGAAGAATCCTTGAGTACCGCTGCCTTATCCTTAACACGAACATTCTTCATATATTGGGGGTAAAGCTTCACATCCTCTGCAAGGGCTGATATGGACTGTTTTGAATCACATATCTCCTCGCACATCATAATAGCAGTTAAAAGTCCGTCACCTGTAGTTGCATATTTTTTCAGTATAATATGTCCTGACTGTTCACCACCTAAGCTATAGTCATTTTTCTGCATGCACTCATAAACAAATCTGTCACCAACGGTAGTCTGTTCACAGTTGATGCCGATT
>SVJI01000094.1 GCA_015069065.1 Oscillospiraceae bacterium
TTGGCAGTGCCGTTGCTGCAGGTGTGTTCCTTGCTCTCTTTAAGTAATGCCAGAGGGTGTATAAAAATGCATCAGGTACTGTGTAAATTCTTTTTAGAAAGGAATAACTATCATGGAAAATAAAAGACCGGTAAAAATTACCGAAACAATTCTTCGTGACGCACATCAGTCGCTTATTGCTACCCGTATGACTACAGAGGAAATGCTGGGTGCCGTAGAGCTTCTTGATAAGGTTGGATTCAACGCTTTGGAAGCATGGGGCGGTGCAACATTTGACAGCTGTCTGCGTTTCTTAAAGGAAGACCCATGGGAAAGACTCAGAAAGATTAAGGATAAGGCTAAGAATACTCCTCTCCAGATGCTTTTCCGTGGTCAGAACATACTTGGTTACCGTCACTACGGCGATGATGTTGTAGAATATTTCGTACAGAAATCAATCGCAAACGGTATCGATATTATCAGAATTTTTGACGCACTTAATGATGTGCGTAATCTTCGTACAGCTATAGAGGCTACAATAAAGGAAAAAGGTCATGTACAGGCTGCAATTTCATACACTATCAGCCCTGTTCATACGAATGAAACCTTTATCAACATGGCTAAAGAGCTTGAGAACATGGGCGCAAGCTCCATCTGTATCAAGGATATGGCAGGTCTTTTGACACCTTACAATGCATACGACCTTGTAAAGGGTATGAAAGAGACTGTTAAAATCCCGATTGAGCTTCACACTCATTATACAAGCGGTATTGCTTCAATGACATATCTCAAGGCTATTGAGGCAGGTGTGGACATTGTTGACTGTGCTATGTCACCCCTTTCCATGGGTACAAGTCAGCCTGCTACAGAGCCCCTTGTAGCGACTTTAGAGGGAACACAGTATGATACAGGTCTTGACCTCAATCTTCTTAGTGAGATTGCTGACTATTTCAGACCTATCCGTGAGAAGTATATTGAAAACGGAACACTCAATCCCAAGGCGCTTGCAGTTGATGTTAACACGCTTAAGTATCAGGTTCCCGGCGGTATGCTGTCAAACCTTATTTCTCAGCTTAAGCAGCTGGGTGCAGAGGATAAGTTCCAGGAGGTTCTCAAGGAGGTTCCCCGCGTTCGTGAGGATGCAGGCTATCCGCCCCTTGTAACACCTACCAGCCAGATTGTAGGCTCTCAGGCAGTATTTAATGTCGTTCTCGGAGAAAGATATAAGAACGTTACCAAGGAGTTCCGCGGTATGGTAAAGGGTGAATACGGAAGAACACCTGTTGAAATCAGCGAAGAATTTGCAAAGAAGATTCTCGGCGATGAAGAGCGTATTACAGGAAGACCTGCTGACAATATTCCCAACGAGCTTGATAAATTCAGAAGCGAAATCAATGAATATATCGAGCAGGACGAGGATGTTCTCAGCTACGCACTGTTCGGACAGGTTGCTACAAAGTTCTTTGAGTATCGTCAGGGACAGAAGTATAAGCTTGACCCCACACTTGCAGATAAGGAAAATAAGGTTCATCCTATGTGATGATGGTGAAAACCAGATAGCATAGAACCCGGTACCGTTTTGGTATCGGGTTTTTATGCATAATTAAGACATAAAAGTTGTGGTTTCAAGAAATTTTTTAAAAAACCCTTGACTTTATCACTCTAAAGCATTAAAATATAAGCAAGTAAATAATTAAATGCGTTTGAACAGGAAGAAGTAGGTGTAGTTGTAACCTGGAGAGAGTTGCCGTTTGGTGCGAGGCAATGGGGAGACTGTATTGAATACATCCTGTGAGCAGTGCACCGAAAGAAAGTTTTGCTTTCAAGTAGGCTGCAACGGGCGTTCCCGTTATAGGACAAAAGTGTTGATTGACACTTTATAAGGCTGTTGTCGTGAGACAGCGGTAAACTGAGGTGGTACCACGGATTTTATTCCGTCCTCTGAATTTTAAATTCGGGGACGGTTTTTTTACTGTATAGGAATTTGCGTTCCTATACAGTAAAAAATATTTGATTTTATGCCGTGCGAGAATTTCCTCGCTATGCTCGGAAAACGCACATGGCACAACAAAGCGATTATCTCCGCGCTGTAGGCTCAGCGACGGAGTCGCTTTGTTCTTTGTCCTCAAAAAGAAAGGATGTTTTTTATGGCATTAAAAATTGGTATGCTGGTAGTCTTTTTTGCAGTTATGGTCGCAGTCGGACTTTACTGCAGGAAAAATTCAACAGACGTAGCAGGGTTTGTACTCGGCGGCAGAAGCGTTGGCCCATGGCTGACAGCATTTGCGTATGGTACGTCTTACTTCTCTGCAGTAATTTTTGTAGGATATGCAGGTCAGTTCGGTTGGAAATTCGGCATTGCCTCCACTTGGATTGGTATAGGCAATGCAATTTTGGGCTCACTGCTTGCATGGGTTGTACTTGGCAGGAGAACACGCCTCATGTCGCAGCATCTTGAAAGTGCGACCATGCCTGAGTTTTTCGGCAAAAGGTATATGAGTCCTGCGCTTAAAATCGTGGCATCTGTGATTGTTTTCATTTTTCTGATTCCATACACAGCATCACTCTACAACGGATTGTCCAGACTTTTCTCCATGGCATTTCCGGGAATTGATTATTCAGTATGCGTTATAATAATGGCAATTCTTACAGGCGTGTATGTAATTGCAGGTGGATACATGGCTACTGCAATAAATGACTTTATTCAGGGTGTAATCATGCTTGTGGGAATTACGGCAGTAATTGCTGCAGTGCTTACAAAAAACGGAGGATTCATGGCGGCACTGGATGGACTTGCGAAAGTGGAGAGCAGCAGCCCCGGTGCTTACAACTCTTTCTTCGGACCTGACCCGTTAGGATTATTCTTTGTGGTAATTCTTACCTCGCTGGGAACGTGGGGGCTTCCGCAGATGGTACAGAAGTTCTATGCTATTAAAAGCGAAAAGGATATTGACAAGGGTACGATTATTTCTACATTGTTTGCCGTTGTAGTTGCAGGCGGATGCTATTTTCTTGGCGGCTTCGGCAGACTTTTCTCCGACAAACTTGACGTTGTAAACGGTACTCCAAAGGGTGGATTTGATGCGATCATCCCTACCATGCTCGAGAATCTGCCCAATGTTATCATCGCAGTAGTAATTGTCCTTGTCCTTTCAGCGTCCATGTCAACGCTTTCATCCCTTGTTCTGGCATCAAGTTCTACTTTGACACTGGATATGATAAAGGGACACCTTGTAAAAAATATGTCTGAAAAGAAACAAGTATTTATTATGCGCGTGCTTATAGTTGTATTTATTGTGATTTCTGCATTTATAGCACTTAATAAGGACAAGCTCGGCTACATAGCAGACATGATGGGTATTTCATGGGGAGCACTCGCAGGTGCATTTTTAGCACCGTTCCTGTACGGTCTGTACTGGAAAGGGACGAGCAGACTTTCAGTCTGGGTAAGCTTTATTTTTGGTTCAGGAATTATGATACTCAATATGCTTGCACGTCCGTTTTTCCCGCTGCTTCTTCAGTCACCGATTAACTGCGGTGTTATTGCAATGTTGGGTGGGCTTATA
This sequence comes from Oscillospiraceae bacterium, assembly GCA_015069065.1. GTDB lineage: Bacteria > Bacillota > Clostridia > UMGS1883 > UMGS1883 > UMGS1883. The sequence goes on from SVJI01000094.1 coordinate 3,546, forward strand.
ATAGTTCCTGTGGTAAGCCTTATCACTCCCAAGCTTCCTGAAAAGGAGCTTGACAGTATGTTTGAGTGCTACAATGAACAGGTTACGGTTTCTGCAAAGGAATCGTTAGGTCATTGATATAGGCATAGGCTGATTTCTAAACCGATAGATTTAAAAGGTCGCGGAAAAATGGTTATCATTTTATCGCGGCCTTTTAAATTTAATAAAATTAGTTGAAATAAATATTTCACAGTGATATAATATATATGAAAAATTCTTTTAATTTATAAAGGGGTTATGTACCGATGAAAATATTGATTGTTGATGATGAAAAACTGCTTGTAAAGGGTATTAAATTCAACCTTGAACAGGACGGGTATGAAACGGAAACTGCCTATGACGGAGAGGAGGCGCTCAAGCTCGCGCGTGATAAGAGTATATCCCTTATCATCCTCGACTTAATGCTGCCTAATATTGACGGTCTTACCGTGTGCCAGAAAATAAGGGAGTTTTCCTCCGTTCCGATTATTATGCTGACAGCCAAAACAGAGGATATGGACAAAATTCTGGGACTTGAATACGGTGCTGACGATTACCTGACGAAGCCTTTCAACATTCTGGAGCTTAAGGCGAGGATTAAGGCGATACTCCGCAGAGTCACAAACCAGAATTCAGTAGGGGTAAAGCCTGTTGTAAGCGCTGGGGGTATAGAGCTTGACTACAATCTTCGCAGAGTGAAGATTGAGAACAAGACGATAGAACTCACTGCAAAGGAATTTGACCTGTGCGACTTATTCGTATCAAATCCGGGAAAGGTTTATTCCAGAGAAAATCTGCTTGATATAGTATGGGGGTATGATTACCCCGGTGACATAAGAACGGTTGACGTGCATGTAAGGCGCCTGCGTGAAAAGATTGAACCCGATGCAGCAGCACCCACATATATCCTGACCAAGTGGGGGGTTGGTTATTATTTTAAGGAAAATTAAAGAGGGAATGCAAAGCATTCGCTGGAAGCTGGTACTGACATATTTTATCATAATTGTAATGACTCTCAGTGTGATTTGTGTTTATATAACAAATTCTATGAGTCAGTATATCCTTAATCAAAAGAAAATCAGTACCCTTTCTCAGGCAAATGTTATTGCAGGTTATATATCCCAGTATCAGGATCTCAGTGATGAGAGTATAAATTATCTTCTCGAACAGCAGCAGGTTGCAAGTAATTGCCGTGTGCTGATGCTGGATGAAGAAGCGCGTGTTACCTATGATTCCAACAACGGTGTCATGCAGGGAAAGTATATGCCCACTCCTGCAGTTTTAGATGCCATCGGCGGAAATAATAACGTGGAGCAGATTAAGGATGCCGATGACGAACTGGTTGTGTGTGCGGCAGTTCCTACAATTAAGAATAAATCTGTGACAGGCGTTATATATTATCAGGCATCTGCCGCCGATGCCTCTGAATTTATGAACCAGATTTTTGTAACCATGCTTATGCTTATTATACTGGTAAGCATACTTATAGGTGTGGTCAGCTTTATTATGTCAGGCGTAATTACCGCGCCCATACGCGACCTTACCGAAAGACTCAGTAAAGCGGCTGAGGAAGAAACCGACTACTTTATTGAAAAGACAAGCGGCGGCGAAATAGGTCAGCTGATAGATTCCTTTAACAAAATGACACATCAGATTCAGTTGCAGGAATCCAAGCGTCAGGAGTTTGTTTCCAATGCTTCGCACGAGCTTAAAACACCGCTCAGTTCGATTAAGCTCATATCCGATTCACTGCTTAATGTTCAGGATGCCCCCAGAGAAATGGTGGATGAGTTTTTGACGGATATGAATGTTCAGGTGGAAAGACTTACACGCATTGTGGATAAGCTTTTGACACTTACCCGTATGGACAGCAGTGCCAGCGTTTCCAGAATGGAATTTGCAGTGGCAGATTTGACAGAGCTGTGCATGAATATTACCAAGGCTCTTCGCCCCCTTGCAGAGCAAAAGCATATCGAGCTTGAGTATAACCCTCAGCTTACCGTTTATTCAAAAATTGAGCGGGACAGAATGTGGGAAGCGATATACAATGTGCTTGATAACAGTATTAAATATACAAAAGAGGGCGGAAAGGTCACAATGAACCTTTTAAAAGAGGAAAATAATGT
>SVJI01000095.1 GCA_015069065.1 Oscillospiraceae bacterium
CAAGACAAAGCAGGAAGCAATCGCGAAGATGCTCGAGCTTTTGGAAAAGAAGGGCTGCGGCGAAAAGGGCGTTCAGTATAAGATGAAGGATTGGGCGTTTAACCGCCAGAGATATTGGGGTGAGCCTATTCCCATCGTACATTGCCCCGATTGCGGTATGGTTAGTGTTCCTTATGAACAGCTTCCCCTTCGTCTGCCGCCGGTTGATAATTTTGAACCCGGTTCAGACGGGGAAAGCCCCCTTGCAAAGATTGAGAGCTTTGTTAACTGCACATGCCCCAAATGCGGAGGTAAGGCAAGACGTGAAACCGATACAATGCCTCAGTGGGCAGGCTCATCATGGTACTTCCTTCGTTATTGTGACCCCAATAATGATAGCGAATTTGCTTCTCAGGAGGCTCTTAAATATTGGATGAACGTTGACTGGTATAACGGCGGTATGGAGCACGTTACCAGACATATGATTTATTCACGCTTCTGGCACAAGTTCCTCTATGATTTAGGTCTTGTTCCGACAAGCGAGCCTTACGCGAAAAGAACTGCTCAGGGACTTATCTTAGGACCTGACGGTGAAAAAATGAGTAAGAGTAAGGGTAACGTTGTTGACCCCAACGATGTTGTTGATGTATATGGTGCAGACGTTCTCAGGGCATATGTTCTCTTTATGGGTGATTATGAACAGGCAGCACCGTGGAACGAAAGCAGCATGAAAGGCTGTAAGCGTTTCTTAGACAGAGTGTGGGAGCTTCATACAAAGCTTGTTGACGGTGACGAATATCGTGAAGAACTCCTCAGCAGTATGCATAAGACTATCAGAAAGGTTTCAGGCGATATAGAAAGCATGAAGTTTAATACAGCCCTTGCAGCACTTATGACACTTGTAAATAAAATTTATGAAGTGGGCAGTGTTAACAAGGCTGAGTATAAAACTCTGCTTACACTTTTAAACCCCTTTGCACCCCATATGACAGAAGAACTCTACAGTGAGCTTTTTGGAGAAATTCTCTCTGAGGGCAAGTGGGTTGAGTATGACGAGGCACTTTGTATTGACTCAACAGTTGAGATAGTTGTTCAGCTTAACGGCAGAGTAAAGACAAAAATGATTGTAGATGCTAATCTCAACCGCGAGGATATGGAAAAGGCAGCCATGGAAAATGCAGAGGTTAAGGAGCTTATTGACGGAAAGCAGATTGTTAAGGTTATTGCAGTACCCGGAAAGCTCGTTAATATAGTTGTTAAATAAAAAGGAATTGATATTATGAATTATAAAAGTACGCGTGATAATAGCATAAGTGTAAAAAGCTCTGAAGCGATTGCAAAGGGTCTTTCAGCTGAGGGCGGATTGTTTGTTCCTGACAGTATCCCTGTAATATCACAGACAAATATTAAATATATGGCAGATATGTCCTACTGCGAGCGCGCAAAGGAGATACTCGGCAGATTCCTTACCGATTTTACAGAGGATGAACTGGATAAATGTATAACCTCAGCTTATACAAAGGAAAAGTTTGAAACAAATAGTATAGCACCTGTTTATAAGCTTAATAATTCACAGTATATACTGGAGCTGTGGCACGGTCCTACATGTGCCTTTAAGGATATGGCGCTGCAGATACTTCCGCATCTTCTTACAACCTCGGTTAAGAAGCTGGGATTGGACAGAGAAACTGTTATACTGGTTGCCACAAGCGGAGATACCGGTAAGGCAGCACTTGAGGGCTTTAAGGATGTTGACGGAACGAAAATTATCGTATTTTTCCCCGATGAGGGCGTAAGCAGTATTCAAAGACTGCAGATGTGTACTCAGGAGGGCGACAACGTTTTTGTAAGTGCAGTTAACGGCAACTTTGATGACGCACAAAACGGTGTTAAGGCAATTTTTACAGATAAGGAATACGAAAAAGAGCTGCTTGCTGACAAAAAGGCACTCAGCAGTGCCAATTCGATTAACTGGGGCAGACTTGTTCCGCAGATTGTATATTATTTCTCAGCATACTGCGATATGGTAAAGGCAGAGGAGATTCAGTGCGGGGATGAAGTAAACATCTGTGTTCCTACAGGTAATTTCGGAAACATTCTGGCAGCTTACTATGCAAAGTGCATGGGACTTCCTGTAAAGAAGCTTATCTGCGCGTCTAACAAAAACAATGTTCTTACAGATTTCATAAACACAGGTGTTTATGACAGAAACAGAGATTTCTTTGTAACAACATCGCCCTCGATGGATATACTGATTTCCTCAAACCTTGAAAGACTTCTGTATATGATTTCAGGCGGCAGAGCAGATGTTGTAAGTGCGTACATGGCAGAGCTTAAGGAGAAGGGCACATACACCGTAAGCGATGATATAAAGAAAGAAATAGGCGAAAACTTCTACGGCGGCTGTGCTGACGATGAAAAGTGTGCCGAAACAATCAAGGAAACATATGACAAATTCTCTTATGTAACTGATACTCATACATCCGTTGCAGTAAGCGTTCATAACGAATACATGAAAAATACAGGCGATGATACAAAGACCATTATTGCCTCTACTGCAAGTCCATTTAAGTTTAACGGAGCTGTTCTTTCAGCACTGGATAAGGACACACAGACTGCAGAGCTTGACGAATTCAGACTCCTTGAAAAGCTGGCAAAGGATTACGAGCTTCGCGTACCGTCCTCATTGGCAGGACTTGAGGAAAAGGAAGTTCGTTTTGAAGTGGTTTGCGACAAAAATCAGATGAAGGCTGTTATTAACGAATTTTTGAAAAATTAAAAAAAGCCGCTGCATTAAGCTTTTGCACATAACCATTAACTTAAAAATAAATACACAGTGCGGGCTGTTCCCTTGTAATGGTAGCCGAAAAGAAGTAATCCGAACCGGAAGTGCTCCTTTTCGGCTATGTGCGACTTAATGCAGCAGCTTTTTGAGTTGTTGGGGTGAAATTAAACAGACCTTCGTTGCTTGAATTTCACCGTCAGGCTACGAGAGTTGATTAGTTACAGCACTCTCTTTTTGCAAAGGTTTCACAGCCTGTTTCAGAAACCTTGTTTGCATCTACTCCGCCAACCATGATGTGTTCTGCCATACATGCGTTAGTGGTTGTATGATGCACACAGTTTTCGACAACGCATTTTACGCCGCCGAGGGGTTTGTCTGAGTTTTTACAAGACATCTGTATCACTCCCGATATTATTTGTAAGTCAGGTAAAATGATGCGCTGCACCGCTTGGTGCAAGGCTTCGTTTTAAGAGCTTACACAGATATTTTGTGCGTATGAAATTTTTATATTCGGAGAAAATTATGGCAATTTTTGCGCTAAGTGATTTGCACCTGCCATTGGGAATAAATAAGCCGATGGACATATTCGGTGTCAGGTGGGATAACTATGTTGAAAAAATTGAATATGAATGGAAGAATACTGTAAAAGAGGAAGACTTTGTCATAATAAACGGTGATTTCAGCTGGGCGACGTATCTGTCGGAGGCTTTGGCTGACTTTCAGTTTTTGCAGTCTCTTCCCGGAAAAAAGATTATATCTAAGGGGAATCACGATTACTGGTGGGAAACTTTGACTAAAATGAATGAGTTTCTTCGTGATAACGATATTTCGGATGTAGTGTTTTTGCAAAATAATGCGGTTTTGTGTGACGGCATTGCCGTATGCGGTGCCAGAGGGTGGATTTCCCCTGCGGACAAAACCTTTAAGAAAGATGACGAGAAAATCTACAAAAGAGAGCTTCTTCGCCTTGAAACTTCACTCCAGAGGGCAAGTGAATTGTCAGATATAATTATTGCTGCGCTGCACTATCCACCCGATGAAGCGTACATGGAGGTTATTGAAAAGTATAACGTGTACAGGTGTGTTTTCGGTCATCTACATGGAAAAAGGGCAGAGGATTACAGTGTTTTGCACAAAAAATGTATGTTGGTGTCTGCGGATTTTCTCAAATTTGCACCAATTCGCATAATTTGATGGGAAATATTGAAAAAACACTTGCAAAAAATACTAAAATATGATATAAATATGATTTGATTGGAACAATAGGAGGAAACGAATATGAAGGTATTGAAGGTTGAACAGCGCGAAGATAAGAGAATGTATCTTGAAATCTCTATCGACAGTGAACAGTTCGAGAAAGCAATGGACAGAAGCTATAAGAAGAATGTTAAGCAGATAAACATTCCCGGCTTCAGAAAGGGTAAGGCACCCAGAAAAATTATTGAAAAGTTTTATACCGAGGCAATTTTTTATGATGATGCAATAAACTTTGCTTGCCCCGAAGCATATGATAAAGCTGTAGAGGAAGCAGGCATTGAGCCTGTTGATATGCCTGAAATCGATATCGTAAAGCTCGAAAAGGGTGAAGATTTCGTATTCAGCGCTCTTGTAACAGTTCGTCCCGAGGTTACTCTGGGTGAGTACAAGGGTATAACAGCGGAAAAAGATGTCAATACTGTAACAGATGAAGAAATTGACGCTGATATTAAGAGAATGCAGGAAAATGCTGCAAGCGTTTCTACCCTTACCGAGGGTGCTATAGAGATGGGCGACAAGGTTGACCTTGATTTCGAGGGCTTTGTTGACGATAAGGCATTTGACGGAGGAAAGGGCGAGCATTACAGCCTTGTTCTCGGTTCAAATAGCTTCATCCCCGGCTTTGAGGAGCAGATTGCAGGTAAGACAATCGGTGAGGATTTTGACGTTAATGTAACTTTCCCCGAGGATTACCATTCAGACGAGCTTAAGGGTAAGGCTGCAGTATTTAAGTGTAAGGTTCATTCTGTAGAGAAGAAGAATCTTCCCGAGCTTGACGACGAGTTTGCAAAGGATGTAAGCGAATTTGATACACTTGCAGAGCTTCGTGCTGACTGTAAGGCTAAGCTTGAAAAGTCAAAGGAAGCAGAAGCACAGCGTAAGTTTGAGGATGCTGTAATTGATATTGCAGTAGATAATGCATCAGTTGAAATTCCTGAGTGCATGGTTAAGCAGCAGATAGACAGCCAGATTCAGGATATATCCTACAGACTTCAGAGTCAGGGTATGCCCCTCGAGCAGTACTTACAGTTTACAGGAATGACCATGGATTCACTCCGTGACCAGCTTAAGGAAACTGCACACAAGGCAGTTAAGACTCAGCTCGTTCTTGCTGAAATTGCAAAGGCTGAAAATGTTGAGATTTCTGACGAGGATGTAGATGCAGAATTTTCCAAGATGGCAGAAATGTACGGCATGGAGATTGAAAAGGTTAAGGAGCTTATGGCTGCTAACATCGATGCTCTTAAGTCTGACCTTAAGGCTCAGAAGACAGTTAGTGTTATCGTAGACGCTGCAAAGGCAGGTAAGGCAAAGAAAGCCACTGCAAAGAAGCCTGCTGCAAAGAAAGCTGATTCAGAAGAAAAGCCTGCAGCTAAGAAAACAACAACTGCTAAGAAGAGCACAACAACTGCGAAGAAAACTACTGCAAAGAAGGCTGATTCTGAGGAAAAGCCCGCAGCTAAGAAAACAACTGCAGCAAAAAAGACTACTACAACAAAGAAAACTGCAGCTAAAAAGGACGCAGAATAATATTACAAAAGATATAAAATATAAGAAGGAGGATGTAACATGAGCTTAGTTCCATACGTAATTGAACAGACAGGGCAGGGAGAAAGGTCCTATGACATTT
>SVJI01000096.1 GCA_015069065.1 Oscillospiraceae bacterium
GGGGAGCATATCCTTTTTCTCCAGACTGTCAAGGATTTTTGAAAGTCCCTCTGCAATCTGGAAATCATTTACAGAGTCAAAGCCTGTATCAGGACCTAACTTTTCAAACATTTTTGAGTTATTGTTTCTCAGCGCACCGATATGCAGCTGCCATACCCATCCGCGCTTTGCATACTCTTCGCCTAAGAATACCAGCTTTTCTATGATATCGTCATCCATTTTGTCAACGGCATGGTCTGAAAGACGGCAGCCGTTTTCATGGAAGAAATCCATTCTCTCGCCGATGTCATCCTTAATATTATCAAGGTCGGGACGGAACGCAGGGACAACCTTTGTACCGAAATCCTTAAGCTGTCTGTGGTACTCAAGTGTGTCGTAGGGCGCATCTGTGGTACAGATTGTCTCTACATTGGACATCTTAATAAGTCCCTGAACACTGTACTCATCCTTTGCCAGAAGTGCATTTACTCTGTCCCAGATACTCTTTGCTGTATCCTCGGACAAGGTTTCGTCTATGCCGAAATAACGCTTTAATTCCAGATGTGTCCAGTGATAAAGAGGGTTTCCTATCAAAAGGGGCATTGTCTTGGCAAAAGCCATCCACTTATCATAATCATCCGCATCACCTGTGATGAATTTTTCATCCACACCGTTAGTACGCATCTGGCGCCATTTATAATGGTCACCGCCCAAAAACAGCTCAAACGCATTCTTAAACTTGTAGTTGTCGGCAATCATCTTCGGGCTGATATGGCAGTGGTAGTCAATTATCGGCAAATCCTTTACTGCCTTAAAAAGCTTTTTCGCTGTTTTATTTCTCAGCATGAAATCATCGTTTATAAAACTCACAGTGTAACACCGTCCTTAAATATAGAAATTTCTTCATAACCGTTTTCTTCGTTTCTGGTCTGCTCACCGTTTGCCACCTTAATTACATATTCAACCAGTTCGTCTGTTAAATCTGCACCTGTAAGGGTGGGGCTTGCATCAAAGTCAATCCAGTTTGACTTCTTCTGCGCGAGCGTTGCATTTGTGGAAATCTTCACAGTGGGAACGCTGCTTCCAAGCGGAGTTCCTCTGCCTGTAGTAAACAAAATTATATGTACGCCCGCTGCCATAAGGTTTGTAACTGCAACAATGTCATTACCCGGACCGTTAAGAAGTGACAATCCGTTTTTAGTAAGCTTATCGCCGTAATCAAGAACGTCAACAACCTTTGAAAGTCCGCCCTTTTGCACGCAACCGAGGGATTTTTCCTCCAGTGTTGTTATACCGCCCTTTTTATTTCCGGGCGAGGGATTTTCGTAAACAACCTGATTGTGGCGGATATAGTAATCCTTAAAATTGTTAATAAGGCTTACAGTCTTATCAAAAATCTCCTTGTTTTCACATCTGTTCATAAGAAGATGCTCTGCGCCGAACATCTCAGGTACTTCTGTGAGGACGCAGCTTCCGCCGTAGGCTACCATTCTGTCACAGAATCTTCCTACGAGGGGATTTGCGGTAATTCCCGAAAATCCGTCACTTCCACCGCACTTAAGACCTACCTTAAGCTTTGAGATATGCACGCTCTGACGCTTTGCCTTTGCTGCATTTTCCTTAAGCTCATTTATAAGGCGTACACCCTCTGCAATCTCATCGTCAAAGTCCTGAGTGTTGAGGAATTTTACTCTGTTATCGTCCCACTCTCCAAGAACTTCCTTGAAAACTGCGATATTGTTGTTTTCACAGCCAAGTCCCAGTACAAGCACGCCGCCTGCATTCGGGTGATTTACCATTCCGCACAGAACTTTCTGAGTGATAAGCTGGTCATCCCCAAGCTGAGAGCATCCGAAAGGATGGGGGAAGTTTTTCGCACCTGTCAGCTTTGACAGCTTTTCAGCTATCTTATTCACACAGCCTACGGTATTTACAATCCATATATCGTTTCTTATACCTACATCTCCGTTTTCGCGGACATATCCCTCAAATGTCAAATCGGTATCAATTTTTTCGTCGTTACATTCTGCGGGGGTGTATGTATATTCCAGTTTTCCTGAAAGGTTTGTTTTTATATTGTGAGTATGTACATGCTCACCCTTTTTTATGTCACATACAGCGTGACCGATGGGCTGACCGTATTTTATAATGTTTTCGCCCTCTTTAATATCCGTAAGGGCGTACTTATGTCCGTCCTCGATATTAACTTCTACATTATCGAGCTTATTTATTAACATATTTCAGCACCTCTTCTTCCAAAAAGCTTAAATCCTCGCCCCAAAGAGCATCGTTTGCCAGAATTTCCTTAACTGATGCCGTCTTCATAAATGCCGTAACGTCTGCATCATCGTTTGTCATGTCTGTTCTGTAAAAATCAATAAGCTTTGCAAATGAGAAGATAAGTGTTTCGGGCATCTTATCAAAGCGTTTGATATACTCTAAAACAGAGGGAAGCACGCGCACCTTGAACTTACTTACCGAATTAAGTGCGATTGAGGACAGATAGTGCTTGATGTACGGATTTGCAAAACGAATCAGCACGTTGTCTGCATACTCTGTAAGCTCTTCTTTCGGGAGGTCAAGTGTGGGGATAATCTCCTCATAAACACATTTTCTGATATGCTCGTTCATTGTCTTGTCATCGATACAGGATTTTACAGTATCAAGACCTGACAGAAGAGCATACGGTACAAGTGATGTATGTGCACCGTTGAGAATTCTTACCTTACGTGTTCTGTACATTGCAAGGTTATCTGTAAGTATTACGTTAAGGCCACACTTGTCAAAGGGGATTTCATCAAACAATCCGTTATATCCCTCAATAACCCACAGATGGAAATATTCTGAGGTGTTAATCATATTATCTTCAAAACCAACCTCAATCTTTTCATCCTTGGGATAACCTGTATTGATTCTGTCAACCAGTGTGTTACAGAAGATATTGTCATTTTCAATCCATGCCTTAAATCCGTCGCCCAGATTCCACAAATCGGCATACTGCAAAATGCACTTTTTCAGATTTTCACCGTTTTTGTCGATAAGCTCACAGGGCAAAAATACAAAGCCGGGGAGATTAAGGTCAAAACGTTTTTTCAAAAGCTGTGTAAGCTTTGCAGGGAATGTCTTTGCAGGTCTGTCGGTGATTTTGTCACCTGACTCATAGCAAATACCTGCCTCTGTTGTATTTGAAATTATAAAGCGGTAGTCCTTATTCTCTGCCAGTGCCATATACGCATCAAAGTCATCATATGGCTTTACGCAGCGGGAAATGACATCAACTTTTTTTATGTCTACTCCCTCTACGCCGCGGCAAACGTGTGTATAAACGCAGTTTTGCGCGGAAAGCATGTCGCACATACCGTTTTCTATCGGCTGTACAACTGTAACGCCGCCGTTAAAATCTGTCTTTTCGTTTACAATCTGCAGCATCCAATCTGCAAATCCTCTCAAAAAGCCGCCTTCACCAAACTGTATTACCTTTTCTGTGTAACTCATATTACTCCTCCTTATCGTATATAACGTAGTCCACCTACTCAATTTTATTATATATCAAGAATTTCCATGTATCCTTAATTGTTTTGATATATATGGGCATTTTTCTTTGTTTTTTTGACATGGAGGGAGTTTTCATTTACAGTTCTTCTGTATATACGAATTGTTCCCAGGGGATTTTTACCTCTTTCTTTTCCGACAATATTTCGTCAACATGCAAAAGGAGCGGAAAGTCCTTTTCACGGAGAACTCCTCTTTTTATCTGGTATTTTACTACTCTTGCCACTCTTTCTGCAACAACCAATGACTCCAGTGTTACACCACACAGTTCCTTTTTCGCTTCATCGATACTCATACCCTTTCCCAAGAGGATGCCGATGAGCCGTGTCCTGCCGCCGTAAACCGTTACATATAAATCACCTGTGCCGACACACAGATTGTTCAGGCTAAGCGCATCCTGAAACTGCAAAAGCTTATACATTTCCTTTGTTGCCTGACCAAATACCGCTGCCTGAGAATTAAAATGCAGCTTATCATCACCAAAAAATTTCTGATTTACACCTATCGTCAGCGCGACTGCCAATGCATAACCGTTTTTAAGAGCAACTGCACTCTCTATACCTGTAATATCGGTGGTTATACTGATATGATAATAGTCCGTCTCTAAAAGTTTTCTGAGGTATTCAAGGGTTTTTATATCATCGCCGCAGAATGAAACCTCCGTCTGGTCATGCGCGGCAAGCTCGTAGCTTGTGCATGGTCCTCCAACGGCATTGAGGGAGAGCTTCTTTCCAATTTCCTTAAGCTTTTGTTTCCAGACATCAACATATGTCAGGAGCTTTCCGTCAGGTGTATCCATCAGACCCTTTGTAACCGTCAGAACAGGGAGGTTTTCAGGGAGCAGGGGAAGTATGCTTTCCGCAAACCATTCAACGCCGAAGCTGCTGACACCGCCAATCAAAGCCTCAGTGCCGTCTAACGCCTGCGGCAATTGCTCTATCTGGTAAAACCTTATACCTGATGGAAAATCATTATCAAGCTTGGGATGTCTGTTGTTTTTAATACAGAAATCTATTATTTCCCTGTCTAAATGAGTGCCCACGATTCTTACCTCGTTTTGGTTTTCCCTTGCAGGGAAAGCAAGTGCGCTTCCCATCATTCCTGCACCGACAATTGTTATAACAGCCATTTTTCCCGCTCCTTTATGATAATCTGAAAACGTTAGTTAAATTATATTAAATAAATTCTACACTGTCAAGGGATAACATCAGCGATATACTCGTTGCCGCAGGCAACATATCGTATCGAAAGATATATCGTGTACGAAGTACATATATCAAATTTCGCTAGGAATTTATATCGTTGAAAGAAGCACTTCCGAAGAAGTGCTTCTTTCTGGTACGCCTGATGCGATTCGAACGCACGACCTTCAGAGTCGGAGTCTGACACTCTATCCAACTGAGCTACAGGCGCATATTCATCCGGCATTAAAGGATTTCAATGCCGGAAATTCTTCTGTTTTTATGCTGTTACAAGCACTCTGGTATAAAGGGGGATGTTTTTCGCCAGCCAGTTAATATCCTCGGGGCGCATACGCACACACCCGTGGGATATCTTCACGCCAACACGATTGTCATAGGGAGTGCCATTATACCTTATAAGTGTGGAATGTAGCGCGTACCCCTTATAAAAGCGCATTATCGGACCGCAATAATAATTGTCATACGTCCATCTGGTCTGATACTGGTGATATTCAAAGCTGCCCTCTATGGTTGGCGTTGCGGGCGCGCCAATGGCACAGGGGGATGATTTTACAAGCCGCCAGTTTTTGTCACTGCCCTTATACACATTTACAGTGTAATCCTTTTTTGATACCCATATAAGGTAATCGGTACGGCTTGTTATATCCTGACTGTTCACATATTTTGCCTTTTTAAAGCTTTCAGAGTATTGTGACGCGGTGAGTGCAATCTCCCGAACATACTCATCGTCCTTTATAGCGGTATAGCTGCAGGCAAAATACTGTGCTATTTTTGAAAGCGGAAAATAGGGCCAGCCACCTATTTCAAAGGTGGGAATATTCAAATTTTCGCCCTGTCCGCCAAAGGTTGCGTAAATATCATTTAAGAAGA
>SVJI01000003.1 GCA_015069065.1 Oscillospiraceae bacterium
ACTTAAATGTGGAAGTTATTCTATTGTATTCCCACACTCTACATCAATTACGACTCTTACGTTAATGTAGTTTTTTATCTCCTTATTTCGGAATTTATCGCCCTCTGCGTTAAACACCGTATGCTTCACAAAGTGCCTAAAATAAAGGATTTCTACGTATTTTGTCTTTGTAGCAAAACCACAGTCTCGACGTGGCTTGTCTGCGGGAATTGGTCAAAGACGTGAGTTTCTCTTAATTTATAGCCGTACTTTGTCAGATGCTTTGCATCCCTTGCCATAGTAGCACAGTCACAGGAAACATAGACAATGCGTTTGGGGCACATTTTTCCTATTGCATCAAGGAGCTTTACATCACATCCCTTTCTCGGCGGGTCAAGAACTACTATGTCGGCAGTGTCCCCCTGCTTAATAAGCGCAGGTGCAATTTCCTCTGCCGCGCCGCAATGAAACTCTGCATTCACGATTGAGTTAAGCTGAGCGTTCTCCCGTGCATTTTCAACGGCATCTTCAACAATCTCTATGCCCACAACCTTTTCCGCCGCTCTGGCAAGAAACAGACTGATGCTGCCTGTTCCGCAGTAGAGGTCAAATACTGTGCTGTTTTTGTCACAATCGGCAAGCTCCAGTGCCTTTTCGTAGAGAAGCCTTGTAGTGTAGGAATTGACCTGATAAAAGCTTTTGTAATGAACCTTATATTTTACATCACCGATGCAGTCATACATATAAGGAACGCCGTAAATGACAATATTCGTTTCTCCGTAAACATTATTTGTCCGGTCGGGATTTATATTTATTACTATTCCCTTTACGAATGGAAAATCTCTGGTAATTTTATCAACAAGACCCTCTGTGGATGGCAGAGCTTTCTTTGAAACGAGAACGAGTACCGCCTCGTCTTTTCCGCAGCGGACGCATATTCTGCGCAGTGTACCCTTGCCGCTTTCTTCATTATACACACTGATGCCCTCGGCACTTGCCCAGTTGCAGACAGCTTCTACGAGCTGATTGATGCGTTCATCCTGCAGTGAACATTCTTCGGGTACAACCACTCGATGGCTGTGGGGTGCATAAAACCCTGCCTTTACACCCTCCGGTGTCTGAATGACAGGGAATTGTGCTTTGTTCCTGTAATGATAGCACTTGGGACTTCCTGTAACACTGTTTATTTCAGCCTTTTCAAAACCACCTATTCTGCGTAATGCCTGAAGTACAAGATTTTTTTTATACTCAAGCTGATGTGTGTAGAGAACACTTTGCATACTGCAGCCGCCGCATTTTTCAAAGATATCGCACTCAGGTTTTGTACGCAGCGGTGAAGGCTCAATTATTTCAAGCAGCTTACCGTAGCCGAAATTCTTATTTTCCTTGACAATGAGAATTCTCACTAAATCACCCTTTACTGCGGAGGGAACAAAAACGGTGTAGCCCTCAGGCTTTGCAATACCCTCGCCGTTAGAGCCGAAATCTATTATTCTTACTGTATGTTCTGTATTTTTGTACATATTTCTTTCTTCCTTTCAGGGGAGAGAAGTCTGTAGGAAAGGGGGGCAAGCTCAAGTGAAACTATGCCGCTTTCCGAAATAAGCTCACCGCTCAGGGAATCCTTGACGGCACATACGTGCAGGTGCTCAAGCGATAAACTGATATGTGTGCTGCTCTCTGCGGCATTTATTAGCACAATTATATCTTCCCCATCGCATTCCTTGCCGAAAACGTCTTTTCCGTTGTCAGTACCGCGCAGAAAGGCGGTAACACTACCCTGTGCATAAAGAGGCATATAAAATCCTGTTCTGAGAGCGGCGTTATTTTTACGCAGATGTGTAAAAAGCTTTATTTGGCGAGAAATTTCGTTTTCTGTGTTTTCCCAATCCATGGGCTTGCGGTTAAAGGGGTCTGCATAACCGTGCATTTGTGCCTCGTCTCCGTAATAGACAGATGGCACCCCGGGTAGCGTCATCTGCAGTGCAACGGCAAGCACGGCCCGACGTTTTGCCAGATGAAGTTTTTCATCGGGAATCACATAATCGTGTTGCTCAATGCGTGACATACTGCGAAAATCGGGGGAATCTGCAAGGACGGTCAGCGCCCTTGGAACATCGTGGGATGAAATCAGATTCATTGCAGTGTAAAGAGACTGAAGAGGATAGTTTTCAATCATGGAGCCTATGCGCATGGAGAAAAGCCATGCATCACAGCCTGTCAGGTATCCAAGCACTGCTTCGCGAAATACGTAGTTCATTACACAGTCAAGCTCTTTTCCCCACAAAAATGCGCGCTGCTCTCCGTAGCTGACTTTATTGCTGGCATCCTCCCACACTTCACCCATAAGAAGTGCATCGGGATTTTCATTTTTCAGTGCAGAGCGGAGCTTTTCAATAAATTTGTCGGGCAATTCATCCGCCACGTCGAGGCGGAAGCCATCAGCACCGCGCCTGAGCCATTTGCGTATAACAGAGTCTTTCCCCTCGGCAATGTAGCGGACAAAATTTTCATCAAGCTCATTTACGTTAGGGAGTGTTTCAAACCCCCACCATGAATCATATTTATTTGGAAAATCAGAAAAATTGTACCAACTGTAGTAGGGGGAATCCTTGCTCTGGTATGCACCCAGACTGCCGTAGGTGTTATATTTGTTGAAATATCTGCTGTCTGCTCCTGTGTGGCTGAATACACCGTCGAGGATTATTCTTATTCCCATCTTTTTTGCCGCAGCAGAGAGTTTTTTGAAATCCTCAACACTTCCTAAAAGCGGGTCGGGATTTTCATAATCACCTGTATCGTAGCGGTGATTTGAGAATGCTTTTGATATTGGGTTAAGATATATTGCTGTTATTCCAAGCTCCTTAAGGTAGGGGAGCTTTTGTCTTATGCCGTCAAAATTACCGCCGTAAAAATCATTGGACAGATATTCACCGCCAAATTGCTCGGCACGGTAGAAAGGCTCATCGGACCAATTATGCTTTATCCCGTGAAAGGGGGTTTCTTCACCGCGGAAGAATCTGTCAGGGAAAATCTGGTAAACCACCGCGTTTTTCATCCAGTCGGGAGTTTCGTAATCCTTTGTGTGAACCGTTATCTGGAATTTGCTTTCGGGCGGGTTATCATACATGCCGCCCTCACCGCCCAGATGCAGACTATTGTTTCCGTAATAGGCGCAATTACCGTCTGCAAGTGCATAAAATGAGTAAAAGAGAAGCCCCGGCGAAGATGGAGTTTCGATAATACACTCATACATACGGATGCCGCTCAGGTTGAAAACAAAGTGCATGGGAATTTCTTCGCCTGATATGATACAGCAAACCTTTTGAGGCGCGGCAAAAGACTCTACCGCAAGGCGGAGAGTTATTTTTGTATCTACACTGCAAGCTCCGACAGGATTTCTGTAGAGAAGCTCGCGGGAATTATGCTCTAAACGCAAAGCAAATCACCTCTTTATAATATTATAAACGATTTTTCGTAAAAGGCAATAAATTTCTTGTAAAAACGGCTTTTATACTATATAATAATAAGGATAAAGTATAAGGGGGAAGACTTATGGCAGGAAGTAGACTGCTTCTTACGGTGCCCACATTTTTCGGAACTGAATCAATACTTGCCCACGAGGTGCGTTCGCTTGGTTACGAAACGACGGAGGTTACCGACGGTAAGGTAACTTTTGAGGGCGATTTTGAGGCAATTGCTCTGGCAAACGTGAATATACGCTGCGGTCAGCGCGTGCTGATTAAAATGGCGCAGTTTACTGCCGAAACCTTTGAAGAATTGTTCGAGGGCGTGAATAAAATCCGCTGGGAACAGTTTATTCAGAAGGATTGTGCATTTCCGGTTAAGGGAAGCTCCCTTAAAAGCGTTCTTTCCAGTGTGCCTGCCTGTACAAGCATAGTGAAAAAGGCTGTGGTAAAAAGGCTGGTGGAAAAATACGGCATTGAGTATTTTGAGGAAACAGGTCCGATGATGCGCATACAATTTACTATTATGCGTAACACGGTTACAATATATCTTGACACCACAGGTGAGCCTCTTTATAAACGCGGCTACAGGGAAAAGGGAGTTGTAGCTCCAATGCGTGAAACACTGGCTTTTGCCATGGTGGATATAACCAGATGGCGAGGTGACAGGCCATTTGCAGACCCCTTTTGCGGCAGCGGTACAATCCCCATTGAGGCAGCTCTTTATGCAAAGAAGATTGCCCCCGGTCTGAGGCGCAGCTTTGTGAGCGAAAAGTGGAGGATTATGGGGCAGGGTATTTACGAGGATGTCCGGGAGGAGGCACGAAGCCTCATTGACAGAGAGCTTCAGCCCAGAATATATGCATCGGACATAGACAGTGCTGCCGTGTCACTTGCCAAGGAGAATGCACGCAAAGCAGGGGTGCTTGAATATATAGATTTTTCAGTGTGTGATGCTGCAAAAGCGCCACTTTTTACCGATAAGGGCGTGATTGTATGTAACCCACCCTATGGCGAGCGGCTTATGGATAATACAAGCTGCGAATCATTGTACAGGAAAATAGGACGGCATTTCTCGCAGTTTGATAATGCAGGCAAGTATATTCTTACCAGTCATGAGGGCTTTGAAGATTGCTACGGAAAGGCAGCAGACAAAAAGAGAAAACTTTATAACGGAATGTTAAAATGTTATTTATATCAATATTTTAGATGATAAAAAAGTCTTACCGCGCATACCTTGTAGAGAGGTGAGCGTGATGAAGATGAATGAAAGATTAAGAAAATTCTTACTGTCACTTGCATACCGCACTATCGCGGCGGTAGTATTGTTTGCAGTGCTGTGGGTGCTTCGGGATATTTCAAAAACGGCACTGGAGAAGGTAAGTGCGGTGTGGACCAAAAATACGGATATTAAAAAGGCGGCAGAGCTTCTGTCTGAGCTTATGAGGATGAGTGTGCCTTTTTAAAAGAAGAAAAACAGGAGAAAATTATGAGTATAAAAAATCTGGACAAGCTTTTGTCACGTGTACAGAAAGCCACCCACTACAGCGGAGGGGAGCTTAACAGTGTAATAAAGAATCCTGACGAGGTTGAAATCAGGTATGCATTTGCATTTCCTGACACCTACGAGGTAGGAATGAGCCATCTGGGAATGAAAATTCTTTACCACATACTTAATATGCGTCAGGATACCTATTGTGAAAGGGTTTTTGCACCGTGGATTGACATGGAGGAGGAAATGCGTAAGGAGGGTGTACCCCTCTTTTCAAATGAAACCCACACTCCTGTCAGGGAATTTGATTTTTTAGGAATAACACTGCAGTATGAGATGTGTTATTCAAACATTCTGAATATGCTGGAGCTTTCGGGTATTCCCCTGCGCTCTGTGGACAGGGGGGAGGATGACCCATTTGTAAATGCAGGTGGCCCCTGTGCATATAATCCCGAACCGCTTGCAGATATTGTTGACTTTTTCACCATGGGCGAGGGTGAGGAAGTCATCGGCGAGCTTATGGATGCCTTTAAAGAGTGGAAGAAATCAGGCGGGAGGAGAATCGATTACTTAAAGCGTATTGCGCAGATTGAGGGTATATATGTCCCCTGCTTGTATGATGTTGAGTATAACGAGGATAACACAATCAGAAGTATCACTCCCAATTGTCCTGAGGCAAAGCCCAGAATAAAGAAAAGAATTATATCAGACCTTGATAAGGTTGTATTCCCCGATAAATTCATAGTTCCGTTCTGTGATATAGTGCATGACAGGTCAAACATTGAGGTTTTCCGTGGATGTATCCGCGGCTGCAGATTTTGTCAGGCAGGAATGATTTACCGTCCTGTCCGTGAAAAATCACCCGACACGCTTCTTATGGATGCCTGCGCGCTTATCAATTCAACAGGCTATGAGGAAATGGGGCTTTCGAGTCTGTCAACAAGTGACTATACGCGTCTGGAGGAGCTTACGGACAAGCTTTTGGAGCTTACAGAAAAGGAAAAGGTAAGCTTGTCGTTGCCGTCGTTGAGGGTGGATAATTTCAGCCTTGATTTAATGCAGCGCGTCCAGAAGGTGCGTAAGAGCGGACTTACCTTTGCCCCTGAGGCAGGAAGTCAGCGTATGCGTGACGTTATAAATAAAAATGTAGAGGAAAAAGACCTTATAAAATCAGCTACACTTGCCTTTGAGGGCGGATGGAGCAATGTAAAGCTGTATTTCATGATAGGACTTCCCTATGAGGAGTATGACGATATCGCAGGAATAGCACGCCTTGCCGAAAAGGTGGTTGATTGTTATTACCAAAGTGATAAAACAAATAAGAGGCGACCTGTCAGCGTGCATCTGAGTGTGGCAGGCTTTGTGCCAAAGCCCTTTACTCCATTCCAGTGGGCGGCACAAAATACCATGGAGGAGCTTTCCGAGAAACAGCAGTTCCTTAAAAATGAAATCAGAAACAGAAAAATCCGCTACAACTATCACCAGAGTGATATAAGCGTGCTTGAGGGCGTTTTTGCCAGAGGTGACAGACGTTTGGGAGAGGTGCTTATCCGCGCCCACGAAAAAGGATGTAAGCTTGACGGATGGAACGAATGCTTTAACCTTGATGCATGGAAGCAGGCGTTTGATGAATGTAATATTGATATGGCATTTTATACACGCGCCAGAGAGTATGATGAAATTCTCCCCTGGGATATTGTGGATATAGGTGTTTCACGTGAGTTTATGATAAGTGAAAACGAAAAGGCTAAAAAAGCCGCGACAACGCCTAACTGCCGCGAAAAATGCAGTGGCTGCGGAGCGGCTGCACTGTGCAAAACGAAGGAGAGGTGTGTCTGCTTTGAATAATTATTACATGCGATATGAGAAAACAGAAAATGCAAAGTATGTATCCCATCTGGATTTTGTAAGAATGTTTGGCAGAGCGATGCGCAGAGCGCATCTTCCCATCGCGTATTCAGAGGGATTTAATCCGCATCCGCTCCTCGGATTTGCGCTGCCCTTGTCTGTTGGCTATACCAGTGAGTGCGAGCTTCTTGAAATCACGCTGACAGAGGCAGTTCCCTGTGAGGAAATTATGCATAGGCTCAACAGTGTTTTACCCATTGGGGTAAAAATAAACGAAGTTTTTGAGGGGAAAAGCCGCATGAAAAAGCTGGAAATTGCGCGCTATGCCGTTTACCCCGAAAAAACGCCGTCGGGAATTGCTCTGTTTATGGCGATGGATGAAATCCGTATAGACAAAAAGACGAAGAGCGGAGTTAAGGAATGTGATATTCGCCCTGATATAAAGGATATAAAGGTAACATGTGGGAAAATAGAAATGGTTCTCAGTGCAGGAAGTCGTGCCAATCTGAAGCCCGAGGTAGTTATAAGTGCTATGAATAAGTATATTTCGGGGTATTCAAGCGGTGATTGCCACTATCACAGAATGGAAATTTACGATGCGGATATGAATATTATCTGATTGTAAATTTTAGTCCCCTCTGCTTGCACATGAAAAAAACTTGTGTTATACTTACTATAAATGTTTACTTAGGAGGAAAAAGAAAATGGCAGGCTTTTTCGGATTTTTCGATTATACAAAGCCCGGAAAGGGTCTTAGTAAGGAAGATGTTGACAAGAAAGGCGTCGCACTGTATTTTGATATACTGGGAAGAAGATTCTGGAAATTTATTCAGCTTAATCTACTGTTTCTCGCAGCATCAATTCCTGCGATAATAATAGGCTGGCTTATATCATTGTTTGGGGTGACGTGGCTTGCGGCACTTTCGCAGGTTGAACTCAGTCAGGAGTGGATTAACGGACTCACTCTGCTCGGAGCATTCGTGACGGTTATATTTTTGCAGTTATGCGGCAGCGGACCTGCAAGTGCAGGCATGAGCTATGTTCTGCGTAAATATGCCAACGATACTCATTCATGGGTATGGAGCGATTTTTGGGATAATTTCAAGAGTAACTTTAAGCAGTCTGTGGCAGTATATATTATCAATGTATTTGTTACCTGCATCATGGCGGTAAGCTTCGTTTTCTACCGAAGAGTTATGGAGGGGTTTTCCGCAACACTGCTGTCAACTGTTATCGCAATAGCTTTTGCTATATTTTATATGATGCAGATGTACACATATCAGCTTATGGTAAGCTTTGAGCTTAAACTAAAGGATATATATCGTAATGCACTGATTCTTGTCCTTGCCAAGCTGCCGTGGAATGTTCTTACTGTGGTTGTGACATTCTTTTTATTCCGCGGACTTTTTGCACTTGCCATGTCAGTGCCGATTGGTGCAGTAGCTATTGTTTTTGTGATTTTTTACGTTCTTGTAAATTTCACTCAGATATTTATGTCTAACAACGTTATTAAAAAGCTCTTGCTTGAACCTGCACTGGAAAGGACGCAGAACGATTCTGCTGAAGAAACAGAGACAGAAGAAACAGCGGAAGAAGAAAATACGGAAGAATGATTTTTTATGAAGAAACAAAGCTTTGTTCATGGAGCGGCGGTTTTGGCCGCCGCTTCTATTTTATGTAAAATAATGAGTGCAGCACTCAAAATACCGCTTGACCGTTTTTTTCTGCATGAAGAGGGTATAGCAGTTTACCAGAGTGCGTATTCCATTTATAACGTTTTTCTTGCAATTTGTGTGACAGGAATCCCCATTGCACTCTCCAGCCTTGTTGCAGGAAGTGACAAGCGGGAGGCTGCAACGTTGTGCAAATCCACCTTTGTTGTGATAACCGTGTTTTCCGGCTTGGGAGGAGTGCTTTTGTTCCTGTTTGCAAATCCGCTGGCAAGACTCCTTTCGGGCGGAGGACGCCCTGTGGCGGCGCTTTCCTTAATGATACTCTCTGCAGCACTTCCTTTGATGGGATTTATAAGCTCGCGCAGGGGGTATTTTCAGGGAATCGGGAATATGACTCCGTCGGCACTTAGTCAGCTTGCAGAAAGTCTGGCAAAGGTTGTTCTGGGAATAGGCATTTGTGCTCTCCTTGTGGGAAAAGGCATTTCCTACGGTGCCGCAGGTGCGATTTGCGGTGTTACGATTGGCGCATTTGCAGCGGCAATGGTGCTTGAAATATATTTTCGCCGTGAAAAATGCGAAAAGGGAAGCTTCTCCATGCAAAAGGCTCTTTTGGTGGTTAAAACCTCTATCCCCATGACCTTGGGTGCTTTTGGTTTTACAGCGGTACTGCTGACAGACACTCTTACTGTTCCGAAGTTGCTTGCCGTAGCAGGGGTGGAAACATTGGACAGGCTCAGGATGTTTGGCTATCTGACACGCGCAAACACCGTATATAATCTTCCTGCTACGATAATTACAGCATTTACGGCGAGTGCCGTACCTGCCATTGCGGCAGCGCGTGCGGAAAATAACGAAAAGTCACTGGGGGAAAATTCGCTTAAGGCAATAACTCTTATCTTTCTGGCAGCGATGCCCTGTACGCTCGGCATGGTTTTGTTTTCTCGTGAAATATTGACACTTCTCTATTCTTCGGGGGTGTACAGTATTCTCCTTGCGATGACAGGGGTGATGGTTCTCATCATGCCCTATATACAAACATCTACGGCGATGCTTCAGACCTTGGGAAAGGTATGGGCGCCCATCCTTGTAAGCGGTGGGGCAGTTGTTTTAAAAGCCGTGCTGAATTTTGCCCTGATACCTGCTTTGGGAGTAGTGGGAGCTACAGTTGCAACTGTAGCAGCATTTTTGCCCGCACTTGTTATAAATACGGTCATGCTTTCTAAGTCGGTTTCGCTCAAAGGAGCAGGGATTGTTCTTTGTAAAATTGCTTTTTGCAGTGTTGCTGCGTGCACTGCGGCAAAGCTCATATACGTTTTGACAGGCGGTACTTTGGCACTTTTGGGCTCGCTTGGTGCTGCAGTTATAATATACGGTATTCTCGTGGTATTATTAAGGTGTATTACCGCAGAAGATTTAAGGGGAAAGTAAATATGAAAAAGAAAAAGGATTTTTATGAATTGTGTAATATAGTGGAAAAGCTTCGCGCTCCTGAAGGATGTCCGTGGGACAGTGAACAGACTCATAAAACCCTCGCAAAGCATTTGTTGGAGGAGGCATATGAGGCGTGCGATGCCATTGATGACGCAGTGCCTGAGAAAATGGCAGATGAACTGGGAGATGTTTTGCTGCAGGTTGTTATGCATGCGCAAATCGGTAAGGAAGAGGGAACGTTTGATATTGACGATGTCACAGATGCAATATCAAATAAAATGATAGAGCGACATCCTCATGTTTTTGGAGATGTCAGCGTCAAAAACAGTCAGGAGGTATTAGATAACTGGGAGGAGATAAAGAAGACTCAGCGCGGGCAAAAAAGCGCTTATGAGGCAATGCTTTCTGTAACCAAATCTCTGCCTGCACTATCTAAAACGGAGAAAATTATAGGCAAGGCAGTAAAGGCGGGACTTTACTGCACAGAGGATATCCCCACCTTTGCAGCAGACGAAATAGGTGAGCGGTTGTTTGAGCTTTGCGCACTTGCCTATATGAATGGAATTGACGCGGAAGAGGAACTTAGTGCCTATACGAAAAAATTTATCAAAAATTTGAAGAATATTGCAGAAAACACTTGAATATGGCAAAATCTTATGATATTATATGAAAGACGGAATGTTGCGAATAGGTAGCAAGACATATTAAATAATATATTTTAGGAGGAGAAATTATGAATAAGACAGAACTCGTAGCAGCTATTGCTGCAAAAGCAGAAATTTCTAAGAAGGATGCAGAAAAGGCTCTCAACGCTTTCGTTGGCACAGTTGAGGACGCTCTTAAGAAGGGCGAAAAGATTCAGCTCGTTGGCTTCGGTACTTTCGAAGTTAGAGAGAGAGCAGCTCGTGAGTGCATCAACCCCCAGACTAAGGCTAAGGTTAAGGTTCCTGCTTCTAAGGTTCCCGCTTTCAAGGCTGGTCAGGCTCTTAAGAACACTGTTAAATAAGTTAATTAACATAATAAAACAGGGTATCCAATTTGGATACCCTGTTTTATTATGTTAATTTTAAATATCAAAGTTCAGTTGTGTGCAGAGGATTAAAAGTTTACCACGTTCCACATCTGCAGCGGAAAACAACCCAAAGCAAGCACTGCAATAAAAGCTATGCATACGCCAACGAATACATTTTTAATAATTTTGCTGTCAAACTTACTGCGGATTTTAAGTGCGTAGTAAATCTGAGCCATAACGAAAGCAAATGCCAGTGCGATATAGTTTATCGGATAAGCTCTGTTATCATTAACGAAGATAAGAACTGTCGTACTGAAAAATACAAAGATGCACATTGCACAGTAAAGGAAGAAATCCTTCTTCTCCTTATATGCACTCCATGCGGCGCAAGCCATCGCACCACAGAGAGAGGACCATCTCAAAAGACTTATAAGAGCCACAGCACCACTCACCGTCAAAGAGGATGATGCCATTTTCTGAATAAATAAAAGCAATAATGCGTAAGAAATCGTAACAGAGGAGAAAAAGACAGTCTTATTACTCAGACGCTCCTTATCCTGCTTGGTAAGCTTAGTTTTCATTTTATCCCTCCGGGTATTTTATCTACCTGTTTATTTTACAATGCATGGGGGAAAAAGTCAATGTTTTTAATTAAAAATTCACATAATTTACTAAATATGCCGTAAATTTTTAGCGGTAAAATCTATCTTTTATATTCTCGAAAAAGCTGTCCATACGGCTGAAATCCATAGCTTGCACATAGTATGCTTCCAGCTCGTCATGCAGCCTTTTTGCCTTTTCTACATTGTTACAGGCGCGTGCAAGAAGCTTTTCTGCGCTGGCCAGACGTTCCTCCATAACTCCCTCGAGCGGCATTGAGTGATAAAACTTCAGGCAGTCTGTACGCGCCCCTGATGAAAATGGGAGAAAATTGTTCTCCGTTACCACGGCAAGACTCTTTTCAGGGAAAATAAGGTGGTCGGTTTTCTGGGGAATGATTGAGCATGGGCAGTGGATAAAATCACTTCCGCTCAGCTTCGCTGCGTCATAAATACGGCTTAATATATAGCTTGATGCTCCGCCCCAATTGTCCTCAAGGATATAAATTTTATCGGCAAAGGCATTGGGAGTTTTGGAAAATAGCTTGATTTCCCCCACACTGACCGCACTGAGTAGCCGATGCTTTTCAGCTGAAAACTTTCCGTCATCAAGCTTTTTAACTATTTTCTTAATAAATTCAGCGGCAGCATCTTTGTTGATATAGTTTTCTGAGTAACGGATATTTTCCTGAAGAAGTGACGCTGCTGCCTTTATATATGCGCCTGCACCCATGTGAAGGTCAGAGATACTCTGACTCAGCTTTTTTATCTTATCTTTATTTTTATACAGCTTATCAGTATCCCACAGGTCACCTGTGTAAATAATATGGTGGAGCGCCCCCGGGACAGAGGGGTCCTGTATATGCGGAGCGGTTCCGTCCATCATGGCAAAATTTGCAGTAAGGTCAATCAAAGCATCCAGAGAACTGGGGTCTGATGCGCAGGGGATAATTTCAAGCATATGTCCCCTCTCCTGTGCGAAAGCGGCAACACGCTTCATCAGAGAGGATTTACCGCTGCCCGGTCCTCCTTTTAAAATAAGCAGCTGCATGGAGTCTGATTGCTCCTGCAGCTGCTTAAAGTAAGAAACAAAACCCATATTTGAATTAGCACCGAGAAAAAAGTTTGATTTGTAATTCATTATATTCAGCCTCCTTGTCACATTTATTATATGCAAAAGGCTGCTTTTAAGTTATTTTTCTATTGTAACTGTAGAAGTTTCCTTGTCCCAGTTAACTGTTGCACCGAGTCCCTTTTCAAGAACAACGTTATTTACCAGTGTTCTGTCTGTGGAAAGAATGGGTGCATTGTCCAGAAGAACCTCTTCATCATTTAAAAACATCTTATTGTTTCCAATCTGGATTGTTGTCAGAACATCGCCGCAGCTTGTAAATATTGTCTGGGTTTCACCCTGCCAGTTTACAATCGCTCCAAGCTTTTCTGCAACAAAACGAAGCGGAATCATAACGGTTTCTCCGTCAAGAACAGGCTGGCGGTCAAATTCTACAGCCTCGCCGTTTACCAGGACCTTAATATCTGCTGCAAGTGATGCAGTTGCGGTGAAAATCATCACCATAGCAAGTAATAATGTTACTACCTTTTTCATATTCCATCTACCTCCGTAATTTTATCTTTCTCGGGCTTTGTTTGTTCGTTTTTGGGATTTTCCTGCGAAGTGTCGGTATCCATGCTGTCATTTTTTAAATTTTCAGAATCAGCCATGATAGCTGAAACATCTGCATCAATGCTGTAAAACTCGCGTCCGTTTTCACTGTTTACGTACCATACAACCTTTCCGTTAGAAACCACAGGCTTACAGCTTGAAGAAAGTCTGCCGCTGACAGAGTATGTTTTTCCGAGCTGATTTCCCTCGCTGTCTGCTATTGCATAGCACAATGTGTTACTGTCCTCGCTGTAATCGTTAAAGCGCTGCCATAATACCATGAATTTTGAATCGGGCAGCTTAACGAGGTAGGGAACACTGCCACTTGAGCCTACTCCTGTGTAACGTGCCAGACAGGTGTGGCGCTGCTCCCATGTGTTCTTGTCTGTCCAAAGGAGGTATATATCGCGGTTTTCGCGGTCTATGCCCTCAATATTAACATTACTGTAGCCTGTTGCGAGGGCGTGGTCAATTGTGTTCATCGAAACCAGATAACCCTCAGGCGAAACCTCAAAACCGCCTATCATTGCGCCTGTGCAGTTGGCACCTGCAGGACCGCCTACATTAAATATGCTTTGAGTATAAAGTACCTTTCCGCTAAAGTCAAGCTCCTGCAAAAAAGCTCCGCGCAGCGGTGCGGCATCAGAGAAGTTAGCGGTTATGAGCCTGCCGTCGTCAATGCGTACAAATTCACGCAGAGCGTGACTTGTGTGGTTGTATTGGAATTTTGACAGGATATTAACCGGTTTCCATGAGGTCTTGTCTATTATAACTGTCAGCTGTGTTTGCGGGCGGGAGCCGTTTTCATCAGCATACTGACTGCGTGATGTATGGAGTACAAGATACCTCTCATCCTCAAACATTTCTCCTCCCGATGCGTCAAACGGAACAGCGGTTTTGCAGTTGTTTATTGAAACCTCACTGATTTTTACAAAGCTTTTATCGTAAATTGCGATTTTTATAACCTCGCGCGAATTATCCTCCAGCAAATTTTCCTGTCCGAATGCAATGTAGTTATAATCCTTGCCGACATAAAGTCCGCCAAAGAGCGGAAGCTCCTTTTTAATTGCAAAGGAGGAAAGGTGATTAAAGGATGAATCGTAATTTTCTATGTTTATATGCTCGGAAACTTCTACCGCAGTAAAGGAGCCGTCACTGTTTGGTATAAGATGTGACGTTGCCGCCTTTCCCCACCTGTCAAAGGTTTGGCTTTTTGTTATCACAGAATCATCTGCATCCAGAACGTGGTAGGAATTAACCTTGCTGATTGACGGAACATAAACTCCATCACGGTAAACATTTACCGTGCGGGCAGCTTCATCCCATACATATGTTCCGCACTGCTTTGCCAGATCGTCGGAGTATATACAGGTAAAACCGCCTATATTAAAGCTTTCAAGCACGGCAGTGTTAAAAACTGTCTTTATATCTGTGTACAAAACGTCCATTACAGGAGTTCCCACAGGGAGAGAGGACACACTGTTTTCAAAGTGGAAATAACCGCGCCCGCCTGTTTGATAAATATCGCTGCCGGCTATTGTGAGCATACGGTTGGAATCGTCGTAGTTTACACCGAAGGATAGCCCCATGGCGTTAAGGTTTTCCACGACAATAGCTGTTCGTCCGTTTATGTTAAAGGACGGAACCTGTATGCCGTCAATATATGTTACAATATCGGTGCTGAGAACTTTCCCCACAACATCACCCACATTTGCGGAGAAAACCGCGTGGCTTGACAGTGTTAAAATGGAGGCAAGCGCACTGCATAGTATTTTTTTTGTTTTATTATTCATTTTATCCTCCTTTTTCGGGGACAGAATCTTTTCTACAGAACAAAAGTCCAGAAATATTGTAACATAACGTACGATATTATTCAACAATTTTAAAGAAAATTTAAAAAGTTTAGGACACATCGCGTTCAACTCTTCCCCATAACTCTTAATTTTTGTGGAATGGAAGAAAATGTTGAGATTACACACAAAAATTGATTTAAGGTGTTGCGAAAATCAGCAGAGTTCGTTGGTGTGCTGAAAATATTTTTTGTCGGCTTTTTATATAGCCGATGTCAAGTCTTTTATAACAAAGACGAAAAGTTTTATAAAATTATCAAACTTTTTTATAAAACGGCATCTGTCCATCCAAATTTGTGTCTTCTATTGAAATCATGCCCCTTTTACGCTATAATATAAGAAAAGTAGCGTAAAGGGGCGTTTGTCATAAGTATAAAGAAAAAAGCATTGGAATTACGGGCGAAACAACAACGGCAAGCCGAGCTTGATGAAATTGCCGAGAGGCTGACACCCGAAGAGATTGAAAGACTAATTTCGGTCTATGAGAAAAAGACGGGAAGAAAGGCACTAAATCCAGCACCACAGCCTGACAAATTTGTGCAGTTCTTGAAACGGCAGGATTTTCACATGCTCTGCCCGTTCTGTAAAGGCAGAAATTATTATTCGCACAGCAATCCTCTTAGTCGGGATATTAGATTTTATTGTAATGATTGTAAAAAGGCATTCTCACCTTTTATAGGGACATTGGTTCAAGGGTCAGGGCTCTCTTGGGATGCATGGGTTGAATTGGTGCGTTGTACTTTGGAAAATAAGTCACTTGTAGCAACCAAACATCTACTTGAAGCTGATTATGGTGTATCTATGAACCAACAAACAATACTATCATACCGCCACAAAATACAAAAGGCAATCACCCTGACATTCCCGATGCCAAAGCTTTCGGGAGTAGTACAGGTTGATGAAACTTACTTTCGGGAGGGGCAAAAAGGCTCAAGAAGCCTTGTAAATGTTGCACCCACCGCCATTGACAAGAGAGAGGCACGCCTGCATACAAAATCACATCCAGGGAAAATGGGTATCAATGGTTCAGAATATTCCTGCATTGTTACTGGATATGAGAGTTCATCGGGAGGTGGAGGTCATATAGCAGCCGTGATGACAGGCCTTGGCAAAAGTTCCTCACAGCCTTTTGAAGATTATTTTGCAGACTACCTTGGTGATGTTACCTTTTTATGTAGTGACGGGTTTGAGGCATATAGCAGATACGCCGACAAACACGCTATTCCGCATTATGTGCAGATGTCTGAGGCAAGGTCAATAATTAAGAAAGAAATGCAGGATTATAAAGAACGCTATAAAACCGCAACAACAGCCGAAGCAGTAAGGGAAAGGCTTTATGGAACAAGACAGCTTGACTATATAGACAATTATAGCAATCTGAATTATAAGCAGTTTGTAGAATTAAAAGTGGCAAAAGGTTTAACCTTAGATAATATTGACAACTACCACGCCGAGTTGAAACTTCGTATTAATAAAGAATTAAGGGGTGTTTCAACTGTTTATCTGCCTTTATATATAGGTTTTAGGGTATTTATACATAATTGGCGGGTAGACCACAATGACACCCCACCATCTTCAAGGGCTGATGCTGAACAAATTTTTACTGCTTTACTTATGGCAGGTGATAATTATGTAAGCCGCAAAGATTTTGAGGGACTGTCAATTCTTGATTTTAATAGACCTGCAACTAAATATATAAATCACCTGAAAAAATCACTTGATGAAATCCGCAGACAATCGGGAATAAAAGGTTTTACCTTTGATGATAATGACAGATTACTGACCTTTAATAAAAGAAAATATTTTGAAGATACACCAATGGCAAGATTAAAAGAAATCAGTAAGCAGTATCATATAAAAGGATATACTAAAATGACGGCGTATCAACTGGCACGGGAAATTTGCAAGTTGCCCGAAGTTAATGACATTTTCCTGCGGCTTGTGGCAGCGGACGCCGTCCACTCACACTATATAGATGATTTAGCGGAATTGCTAAAAAAAGAAGAACAGGGAATTTAAAATTCGCTGAATGACGGCATTCCCCGAAAATTCAAAAAGTGTTTGTCTAAAAGTGTTTGAAAATCGGCGAATAATGACCGAACCGCCGTTTTTGATGTTTTTTTGCCTGCTTTTTCATAAAAATTTAAAGATATCAGAGGTTAGAATTCCAAAAAAGTTAAAAAGTGTTTGACAGTTTTTTCAGCGTGGTTTTTTCTTCAACCAATACAGATAGTGTTTCCGGCACCGGAAGATGTGCCGATATGCAAATAAGGTTATCTCTAAACAGAGGTAGCCTTTATTTTTTGTGCAAAAGTGAAAAAATCATAATTTTTATTGTAATTACGGCAGCATTGTGGTATAATATGTAAGCTACAACTTTTAATTTTTAAAACACAATTTAATATTTTACTTGCGTGAGGAGTACACTACTGTAAAAAGTGTACACTCTTGTTTCTCATACCCTTATGCAAGTAAGTTGTGTTATGAATTAAAAGTGTGTAGCAACCTTTTGAAACAGAGTCACTGCATTTTTTGGTGTGTGGCTCTTCTTTCGGGGGGAGCTACACATTTTTTTAATTCTTGAAAAATTAAAGTGTAAATATTTTATATAAAGGAGTTCAAGAAAAATGAAACGGAAACAAAGTAAAGTATTGTCAATTCTGCTTTCGATTGCTATGCTGTGCAGCATGGTTGTGCCTACTGCTTTTGCAGCTGATAGCAGATATATTGACACAACCGACCATTGGGCAGAAACAGCCATTGAGCGGTGGAGTGATTACGGGATTATTGAGGGATACGGCGATGCCTTTAACCCCGACTACTCAATCACACGCGGGCAAATGGCAACTATTCTGTCAAAGACATTAGGGCTAACAGAAGAAGCAGAAAATCCATTTAGTGATATCTCTGCCGATGAATGGTATGCTCCCTATGTTCTGCGTTGCTATAAAGCAGGCATAATGCTTGGAGATAACGGCAAGGCTAATCCCGATGCGGAAATTACCAGACAAGAGGCAATGACTATGTTTTGCCGTGCTTTTGGTATTAAAGCAGATGAATCAGCAGACTTGACCTCTTTCAAGGACAGCAGAGAAATTGCTGATTGGGCTTTACCTTATGTTTCCGCTTTAATAGACGGCGGTATTGTAAGCGGTGTTTCAAGTGATATGATTGCACCTGCTGAAAGTATGAGCAGAGCGGCACTTGTAACCATACTTGACCGTGCTGTGGTACAGTATGTTAATACAAGCGGGGAATATGACCTGACAGACAGCAATGGCATTATTCTTGTAACTGCTGGCGATACCATCTTAAAGGGTGAGACAAAGGCTGACATTCTTATCACACAGGCGGCTGACGGAAAAGCTGTAACCTTTAAGGATGCAGCTGTTACGGGCGAGGTTACAGTTCAGGCTGACACAAAAATTATAAGTAACAATTCCAAGCTTCCCCAAATTGATGCAACTGTTGAGGAGGTTAAAAAGGAAACCCCTAAAAAACCTAGCGGTGGAAGCTCTGGTGGTAGTTCCAGACCCACTATCTCTAACCTGACAATCAGCGAGGAAAAAGCCTTAACAAGCGGTACATACAACAATGTAACTATAACCGATGCAGTAGCAGATGGTGAAGTTACTTTGAGCAATGTAACAATAAATGGTGATTTAACAATCAAAGGCGGTGGCTCAAGTTCTATCAAACTTGATAATTGTACCATTCAGGGTAAGGTTATTATGGCAAAAGAAACGGGCGAGACTCCCCGTCTTGAATTGACAAATACACCTGTTGCAACTGTTGAGGTACAGAAACCCGCTATCATTGAGGCAGTAGATAATGCCTCTGCTGTTACAAAGATTGAGGCAACCGCGAACATTGAAATCAAGGGTGAAAACACAAAGATTGAAACACTTGCAGTTCCTGAAACTGCGGAAAGTGCCGTAGCTGTAATTGTAACGGCTGGTAATGTTGCAACTGTTGAGGCAAAGGCTGAAACAAGTGTAACAGGTGCAAGCAATTCAGTTAATACAATCGTAGCAATAGCAGCGGTAACTGCTGATTCTGAGACAGTTCAAAAGGTGGAAATCCCCGAAACTGCAACAGAGAGCGTAAGCGTAACTGTGACAGGCGATGCATCTGTTGATGTTGAAATCAACTCAACAAGTGGTGCGGCTGTTATGGGTACAAATGTAACTGTTTCAACTACTCTTGAAACCGCTCCCGATAATATAACAGTAGGCGGTGAGGCTGTAAGTCACATCCATAAGTGGGGTGAGCCTGTTACCACACCTGCAACCTGTGAGCAGGATGGCGAAAATGTATATACCTGTATTGCTGACGGATGCGATGATACTGCTAAAACAAAGACAGAAGTAATCCATTCATTAGGTCATAAATATGGTGATTGGAAGAAATCGGATGATGATTTGCATGTCCGTGAGTGTGCTAATGATAAAGACCACTATGAAAAACAAGAGCATACTTGGGACGAGGGTAAAATAACAACAGAAGCAAACTGCGGCCAAGATGGTGTAAAGACCTATACCTGCTCTGTATGTAAAGGTACAAAGACAGAAACAATAGGTAAACCTGAACATAACTGGGGTGACTGGGTAAAGGTAGATGCTACAAGCCACAAGAGGGTATGTAAGAACAATGCAACTCATATCGAAACAGCGGACCATACACCGATTATTGATAGTGCAGTAGATGCTACCTGTACCGAAACAGGAAAAACAGAAGGCTCACATTGCGATGTTTGTAAGAGCGTGATTGTTGAGCAAACCACAACACCCGCATTAAAACACGATTTCACAGGGGAATATGAGAAGGATGCTGATGGTCATTGGCATATCTGCGAGCGTGATAACTGCGAAGAAACCGACACAAAGGCAGGTCATACCTACAACACAACAAATTGTGCAGAGGTTGCAACCTGTACTGAATGTAAATATGAAAAGCCAGCGGGCGAGCATACTTGGAGTGATTGGGAAAAGGTAGATGATACCAACCACAAACACACCTGCTCCTGTACCGCAACAGAAACAGAAGAGCATAAATGGGATGACGGCGAAATCACAACCGAGCCGACAGAAACAACAGAGGGTGTAAAAACCTATACTTGCTCTGAATGTAAAGGAACAAAGACCGAGGCTGTGCCTGTGATTGTTTCAGCAAATTATGCATTTGTTGAAAACCACGAAGGGAATCCATTAAGAATTTCTTGGAAAGAATCTGCTCTTGCTGCTGAAAATGGATACAAGCTGAAATTTGATGGATATAATACGACTATGGGAACAGCACGCACTGTAGTTAATTTAGCACCTATTTTAGTGCTTGATAGTTTGCAAAACGGAAAGCTTTCTATGGCGGTTTATACAGGTCCTGATTGGGTAAATCTTACACCGATATATTCTTCAAAGGAAATAGGAAATATTACTATTAACAACAAAACACCTGAATTCGAAATTGAGAAGGATGAAAGCGGAAATTACAACTTCGTTTCTGAATTGACAGGCGGAATGTGGGTTTACGAGCTTTATAATAATGACACCATCTATTATGCAAATAATGATGTTAATGGTGCTATCGATTCGTATGCTAATTTTGCTGACGGACATACTGTAAAAGCACGTTATGTTACTTGGACACTTAACGATGATAAAACTTTTGCTGAATTTACGGTGTCTAACATTGCAACCTATACCTACAAGGAATCTGTTGCAAGCGATGTAACAATCACATTAGTTCAGGAAGGCGACAGTATTAAGGCAACTTGGACGGGAACAGACTTACCCAATTACTATTTCGAAATTGAAGATAGCAACGGAAAATATGTAACAAGCGGCTGGACAAATGGAGATGAATGTTGCATAGCAGACCTTTCGCTTTATCTTCCCAGAGCGGATGAGGACAGTAATTACACTCTTGTAGTATATTCTGCGAACGAGAATTGGATTGTAGTTGAAGAAATAGCAAGGTTGTACAACTGCTTTGAAATTACTGTTTTAGGAAATGTCGTTGAATATAATATGGTATTTAATGATGGCGAAGACGGCGTGCATAGTGTTACGCTGGCAGGTGATACATTACCCAGCGGTATTCGATTGCTTGATGCTTGGTATGATAGTTTAGGAAAGCTAAGAAGTTCTGGGTCTTCAAGCATAAGTAGAAATAAAACGGAACATCAGGCAATTCAAAATGGCTATGATTATGATTTAAGAGTTTTAACTGCCTATGCGCTTGATGGGCAGACTATAAAGGCAACAATGACTCCTCCTTCAAAGAAAACATATGTAAATGAAGATGAACCGAAAATTAAATGGAATGACGGCGGAACAATTGCATGGCAGGCAGTAGCAAATGCCGATGATTACAAGTTGAATATCTATTCAGGAGATACTGTTGACAGCACCAAGCTTGTCGCAACCAAAAACATAGGTACTTATAGCACAGTATATCAAATTAGCAGTAATTTTGATATAGCAGAACTGGCTGACAATAAAGATGCTACCTTTACTGTTGAACTCTTGGCACTTGATACAAATGATAATGTAATCGAAACTGTCGGGGTATTGGCAGAGGGTATAAATTTAACCTTTACCGAATCCGCTCCCGAATTCAGCTTTGAAGTAACAGGCGAAAAGACCTACACCATAACCTTTGCCGAGGGAACACCCAACGGAATGCGATACAGCCAATGGTATGATGCTGAAGGAAATAAGTCGGGTGGAATGTCAGGTTTTGGCATGACACAATTAACAAATGCTGGAGAAAGAGCCTATGCCTTTGCTGATGGAGATACAATCAAAGTTTATATTGCAACAGTAGATACTATCACAGATACTGTATGGACTATTACCAGAACACCTGATGCGGTACAGATATATACCACAGAAGAAACAGATGCTTCTCTTATTTCATTCCGCAAATGGAATACAGACATAATGTTTGACGGATACGATGATGTTGCAGATACAAAGAGCCTTGAAGTAGACGGAATTAAGGTGTTGTCAAAGAAGACAGAAACAATGAGTGAGTTTCTCTTTGATTATGACCAGACAAAAGGAAATATTACAGATGCAGATTTCGTTGTAGAACTTGATGGCGTTGAAAAGGAAAGAATTAAGGGAAATGTTGATGTAACACTTTCAAATACAGATGTTGCATTTACAATAAATACAGACGGAACATTGTCTTTTGATGCAACCACACACGGCAGCTTTGCTTATGAGACAACAACAAAGGACGGAATGACTCATCAAGTAGGTAGAATAGCCTTTAATAATGGTACATTGGTGGATGGTTGGACGCTTCCGACTCTTGCTGATGGTGAAACAATTGACATTATGCACATTGATTGTACCTATGACGAAACCACTAAATCAATTTCTGCAACTATATCAAAGCATACAACAAAAACCCATACCGCAACAAGTGATAAAAACATTTGGTTTAGTGAAGATGGCGACGGAATATATGTAGAGTGGAAAGAAACAGAGCTTGCAGATGGTGAAAAGTATTTTATCACAATGCGGAACCCCGAAAGCCTGTTTACCCGAACAAAAGCAAAGTTGGATTTAGGTACTTTTTTTGATGAAAGTGATATTGTAAACGGCAAACTTGCAATAAAGGTTGATACAGGAACAAGCTGGAGCGATGTTGAAAATCTTTATGATGAAAAGGAATTTGCCAATGTTACTTTAACCAATACTACCCCCGACTTCACTATTGAAAAAGATAGTACAGGAAAATATAAGTTTGTATCCGACCTATCAGGTGGAGCTTGGGTTTATACCACATATGACGAAAATAGCAACCTTATGTATGTAGGAAATGTGGTTAATGGAGCAATAGATACTTATGCTAATTTTGCTGACGGACATACTGTAAAAGCACGCTATATAACTTGGACACTTAACGATGATAAAACTTTTGCTGAATTTACGGTGTCTAACCTTGCAACATACACCTACAATGAGCCTGTCGCAAGCGATACAAATGCCCATCTTATGATGGACGGTGATTATCTTTATCTTGTGTTTGAGGATGAAGAGGGACTCGGAGCAAATGAGTGGTATTATGTTCTTCAAAACGGGGAGAATATCACAAGCGAAGACCTTAAGGAAATAGAACTCACATGGCTTTTGCCGGGAATTAGCGAAAATACGGTCTTAAATTACGAAATTCAAAAAGGAACATGGCAGACAAAGGAAACTTTTGTAAAGCTTGACAATGCAATCAATATTACTGTAACTGATTCTGCACCTAATCTGTCACTTGTTCCACAAGCAGATGGTACATACAAAATAACAGGCGGCGGGGACACAGGATATTTTTACCGTGTGACAACACCCGAGGGCGACCGCCTTGCAACAGATTATACACTTGACGATACATTCCTTTGTTCAATATACGAAGGATGCACAGTAGAACTCCAGACCGGAACAATAACAGTTGCCGAGGATGGACTTTCTGCAAATATCACAATGAGTCCGGTTGTTAAAATAGAAAATCCCACACTCCCGACAGGACTTAACACTGTGGTTGAAGTTGATACGGCAGACAAGCTTCTTGATGCGGTAAACAGAGGTGCGATTGCAACGCTTACCGCAGATATCACAAGCGAAAATGTGTTTAAGTTCAAAACCGGCGCACCTGCAACAATTGACCTTAACGGGCATACACTTACTGCACCTACTGTGAGAGCATATTACGGTAAAGAGCTTACAATTGATGCAACCAAGGCCGGCAGTGCTATTAACGCAACTCTTACGACCAATCTCAAGGGAAGCTTTATTTTAACCGGCGGAACATATGAGCGTATCAGACTCAGTGGAGGTAAAAAGTTTATAGCAAACGGAATTACGGTACAAAGCTCCGGGGCATATGAACCTGTAGAAATAGGCGCTATGGATTATGTTGAAATAAACAACTCAAGTTGCATAAGCACATCAACCGCCGAACTAACAAGTGGTCTATACATATGGGAATGTAACGAAGTAAAGCTTACTAATGTTACTGCAAGTGCAATAAGTAATTGGTTTGGTGCAGACATTGCATGGTGCGAAAAGGTGAATATCACCGGCGGAAGTTTCAGCGCAGAGAACAACGATGGACTTCGTTTTGTGGAATGCGAAAGTGCAACTATTGATGGTGCAAGCGTAAGCGGTAGCACAACTGCGCTTCTTGTTCAGGATGGAGCGGTTGCAGAGATTAATGGTGGAACATTTACATCAGCAGGGAACTCAGCAATTCAGCTTTCAAGAGAAGATTCTGCGCTTACGATAAACAACGGAACATTCATTGCAAATGGTGATGGCTCTATAAAGAATATTGTAATAATGGAAGATACAAATACTTTCATTATTAATGGTGGAACATTTGAAGGATTTTCCGGTGTTACATACTCTGATACTGCTACTGTAAGTATAAACGGTGGCACATTCAGCTTTGACCCCACAGAATATGTGGATACTGCTACTCATACTGTAACTGATAACGGAGACGGAACATTCGTAGTAACGGCAATCAAAACTGAGTAAAATTAGATGATTTTGGCGGCACCCTTGCGAAATGCAAGCGGTGCCGCTGTTTTTTTTGTTCCGATAAGAAATGAGTGAAAATTTTTAAATTTAAAAAGGAGAACTGGACATATACAGGCTTGGGGTGGTCAACAAAATATATTTTTATACAGAAGCAAAAAATCAAGAAAACAGTTTTTGCTGTGATTTCAAGGTTTTATGTTTCACTCACCAACAGGTGAAATTTAATATAGAAGGAGGGTTGGAAAATGAAAAAAGATTATGTAATTAAAAATGAAGCTACTAATGATTTTTCTGCTATGGGTACTCTTAATGTTAAAGTGGGTCCAAGATTTGGTAGGGTTTTAAGAGATTTAATAGAGGAAAATTTAATTGCTGGCGCTACTGTTGATATGGCTAATGAAAATCAGATGGCAATTCATTTTATTGCAGGTGACCCTATGGCTACCAGTGATGAAAATGATAATGGTTTTGTTAATGGTTTTTCTGGTGATAATGGTTTTTTAGTTAAAGTAGGCTCACGCATAGGTAGAGTTTTAGTAAAGCTTGGTGAAGATTTTCTTTTAACAAGTGCAAGTTTGTCTATGATAAATGAGACAACAGTTTCAGTTAATCTTAATATCGGGGATATTGGTATTGAGTTAATAGAAACAGATAATGTGGAAGGAGATGATTGAGTATGAGTCAATCAAATGCTTTTACAGGTGTGCCTTATGTGTATGCAAATAGAAGGGGTTATCCCGACATTGCATACACAAAGGCAATGTATCTAAACATAGAGGTTCCAAGAGAGAACTATTATGTTGATAATGCTGGTGAAGACAAACAGCTAATGTATTTATTTCAAGAGTTAAATGATGGTGATGTTGTTATTATTGGTACAATAACAGACCTTATGATACCTGAAATTAGTGATATGTTAAACCATTTAGAGCATTTTGATGAATTAGGAGTGCAGGTTATATCAGCTTTACAACCAGACTATAACATAGAAGATTACAGAGAGATAGTAAGGTTAGCTGATATAATCAGCAGGGTAAGATTAGGGCAAAAGCCTGTATAAGTTAAATTTAAAGTAGCAGTTGTGTAGGTAGGAGCGCACAACTGCTACTTTTTTTGATAATTTTTTACGATGCCGGAAATCAGCATCGCATTTGTACGGAATTCGTGCATCGGGGGTATAAAGCTCCCGATATTTTTTGTCTTAATATTTTATAAAAAATCCGCTGCTTTTTATAAATAAAGCGAAATATTTTATAAAAGCTTATAGTCATTTTTATAAAATCATATGAAAAGTTTTATAAAAAGGCAAAAAAACTTAACCACACCATAACAACAAACTTTATAAAATTATGAGCATTTTAAAGCGGTAGAAACAGCGTTTTTTGTTGTAATCTCAACATAAAAATTTTTCCCACAGAAAAAAAGAGTTATAGGAACTCTTCAAAATTCTTGACTTATATATTTGAAAATGTTAAAATCAAGAGAGGTAATGAAAGCGAGGATTAACATTATGAGCTATGCTGATATTGTATTCAAACAAAATTGTGAGGATATACTGCGCAACGGTTATTCTGACGAGGCACTTGACGTGCGTCCTGTCTGGGAGGACGGTGCCAAGGCACATACAGTAAAAAGATTTTGTATAGTAAACCGTTACAATCTTCAGGAGGAATTTCCTGTTATCACTCTGCGTAAAACGAACCTCACCGCCGCAGTTGATGAGCTTTTGTGGATATGGCAGAAGAAAAGTAATAATATAAAGGACCTTTCCAGTCATATCTGGGATTCATGGGCAGATGAAAACGGCTCCATAGGAAAGGCATACGGTTATCAGCTGGGAGTGAAGCATAAGTATAAAGAGGGCGAGTTTGATCAGGTTGACAGGGTGCTTTACGACCTTAAGCATAATCCCCAGAGCAGGCGCATTATGACAAATATATATAACCACAGTGACCTCAGTGAAATGGGACTTTACCCATGCGCTTATTCTGTAACGTTCAATGTAAGCGGAGATACCTTAAACGCAATTCTTAACCAAAGGTCACAGGATATGCTGACGGCAAACAACTGGAATGTGTGTCAGTATGCCGTTCTTGTCCATATGATGGCACAGGTGAGCGGACTTAAGGCGGGCGAGCTTGTACATGTAATTGCCGACGCTCATATATATGACAGGCATATCCCGATTGTAGAGGAGATTTTGTCAAAAAATCCTTATGATGCGCCCGAGTTTAAGATGGACAAATCTATTGATGATTTTTACAAGTTTACAACCGAGAGCTTCTCTTTTGAAAATTATAATTTCCATACTTTGGGTAAGAAGATTCCTGTCGCCATTTAATTTAAAGGACTGATTTTTATGAAAATGATAGTTTGTGTTGCTGAAAATTTCGGCATAGGTTTAAATAACGATTTGCTGTTTTCACTACCGCCTGATATGAAACTTTTTCGTGAGACAACCATGGGAAAGGTTATTATTATGGGCAGGGGAACACTGGATTCATTTCCCGGGGGAAAGGCACTGAAAAACAGAGTTAATATAGTCCTCACACGGGATAAAGACTTTGAGAGGGAGAATGTGACGGTTCTTCATTCCAAACAGGAAGTTCTTGATTATGCAGGGCAGTTTAAAAGTGACGATGTTTATGTAATAGGCGGCGGACAGATTTATGAAATGTTTAAGGATTGCTGCGACTGTGCCATTGTAACCAAAGTCAGGAAAACAGTTCCCTGTGACACTTACTTTTTTAATATTGACGAAGAGCCTTCGTGGGAGCTTGCAGAGGAAAGTGAGCTTATGGAGTACGAGGGCACTCAGTTTAGTTTCTGCACATATAAAAAGTTGACAAATTCTCAAAATTAAGTATAATACAGATAGTATTTGTTGAAAGGTGGCCAAGAATATGTTTTGTCCAAAATGCGGTAAAATAAACCCAGACGATGCACAGATGTGCAGTGGATGTGAGGCTGCGCTGCAGGAAGAGCATGCAGTAAAAACTCCTAAGAAAAAGAAAAACACAATAAAGTTTTTTTTGGTAGGACTGGCACTTTTGATAATAGTTTTCGTTATAGTATTTCTTCTGAGCGGATGCGCAGGCACAGAACTGCCGCCGGAGAAGATGACATTCTAAGAAGGTGTTTTTTTGAAAGTTGCAAAAAATATTTTTTCTTTTCTGAAAAGGGCGCTTGATGCACATCCGATTATTTTCTTCTGTGTGTTGAGCGTTGTGGAGAATTTTATTATCGAGAGTATGAGCCGGCACAGCGTAATTGCCGGTTTTGAGCATGTTTTTGAAACACCGGTGGTGTTTTTTTATAACTCATTGATAATAATGCTGACATTATCGTTTTCGCTCCTTTTCAGGAGAAGAGTTTTCGGCGTGGTGCTTCTTTCAGCACCGTGGCTGATTTGCGGATTGATAAACAGTGTAGTGCTTACCTACAGGGTTACTCCCTTGGGAGCTATTGATTTTCAGGTGGCAAAGCTCAGCCTTATTCTCATGTATCTTACAAAGCCGCAGCGTATAATGCTCTACTTTGCTGTAGGATTTCTTTTAGTAGCGATTGTGGCACTGTGGATTGTAGGCCCTAAAATCAGCGGAAAGCTTAGCTACGGCAGAAATGTGGCGTCAATTGTAGGAGTTCTTGCGGCGGTTTTGGTTGCAACGGGCGTTGCCCACAGCATAAGTGCAGTAAGCACTGATTTTGGTAATCTTGTCGGTGCGTATAACAACTACGGATTTGTGTACTGTTTTTCCAGCAGTATGATTGATACAGGTATCAATAAGCCCGATGGCTACGGTGAAGAAAAGACGGCAGAGATACTCGCACAATTTTCAGGAAATGAGAGCTTACAGCAGGGCGTAAAGCCGGATGTTATACTCATTCAGCTTGAGTCATTTCTCGATCCAAAGACCATCCGCGATATGTCGTTTTCCGATGACCCTGCGCCTATTCATACTTATTTAAGAGAACGCTTTTCAGGAGGAATGTTATCGGTTCCGTCCTTTGGCGGAGGTACTGCAAATACGGAGTTTGAGGTTCTGACAGGAATAAATCTTGACAATTTTGGTCCGGGTGAATATCCGTATAAGACCATAATGCTTGAGGAAACCTGTGAATCTCTGGCATATAATCTTAAAGAGCAGGGGTACAGCGCGCACGCTATCCACAATCATACAGGTAATTTTTATGACCGTGACAAGGTTTATCCCAGAATGGGATTCGACAGCTTCCAGTCAAAGGAATACATGTACGATTTTGAAACAACCCCCTACGGCTGGTGTAAGGACAAGGTCCTGACAGAGGAAATAATGACTGCATTAACCTATACAGACGAGGAAAAGGGAGTCACTGCTGACAACCCGCGTTTTGTGTGGACGGTATCCGTTCAGGGGCACGGGGCATATCCGTCAGAGCCGATAGCGGGCAGTGATAATGTCATAAAAATACAGAGTGATAATTTCACACCTCAGGAGCTTTGCGCACTGCAATACTACATCAATCAGGTGTGGGAAATGGATATGTTTCTCGGAAGTCTGATTTCCGCTCTTGAAGAGAGGGGCAAGCCTACTTTATTGATAGCATACGGTGACCATTTGCCGTCAATCGGGCTTGAAGCACAGGACCTTACTACAAATGACGCATATGTAACAGAATACGTTACATGGAATAACTTCGGGCTGGAGAAGAATGTTCGGGATTTGCGTACTTATGAACTGGCAGGGGAAATTATGAGAATGCTGGGATATAACAACGGAAATCTGACTAAGCTTCATCAACTGAAAAACAGTGAGAATTCACCCCTCGATGAAGAAACGTATCAAAAACAGATTGCATATCTGGCATATGATATGCTTTATGGTGACAATATGCAGTTTGGCGGAGTTAAGCCGTTTGAAAAAACAGATATGCGCATGGGTACTCGCCCCATTACGGCTGACAGCATAAAGGTTATGGGAGACTCGCTTTATCTGCAGGGAACAGGCTTTACTGAAAAAAGTAAGGTTTTCATAAACGGCGAAAAAAAGTCTACAACGATGCTGAGTCAGTACAGTCTTATGGTGTCGGGAGTAACACTTTCTGAGGGGGATGAAATAACAGTCGGACAATCCTCCAGTAAGAGAGAGGTACTCAGTTATTCAAACCCGATTATATATAACGAAGAGGAGCATTTTGTTCCCGAAGAAAATGATGTCGTAGCACAATAACAAACACCGCTCTTTGGCTTCTGCCAAAGGGCGGTTTCATGTTGATTTTCTTGTCACTGAATGATATAATAAAAATGAGGTGAGTAGGCATGAAAAAAGCATTGATAAGAATGTTGCTGGTTTTACTTTATTGTATTCCTTTTGTATTTTTAGCAATGAACGAGGATGCGACGGCAGGAACATTGTGGTTTTACCTTGTTATGATAATCAGCTTTGGTGCTTTATGTTTCGGAAGTGTAAGGGCTAAAGCCCCATGGATGGTAGCTGTCGGCAATATATTGAGCTTTGTTTCTTCGTGCATCTTTGTGTGCTTTTTTCAAACAAAAAAATGGGGATGGTACTTTAAACCATTTACCCCATATCAGTTTGTTATTTTTGAAACGATGATTGCATTTGTAATTCAGATTATAATTACGGCTTGTCTTGTTAAAAAATACAGGGAGGACGGAAAATGAGAATATTAAAAAAGATGTCACCGATTATTATACCAGTTTTAATCATAGTACTTATTTATTCGTTTTTCCATATCAGCGGTTGGGAGATTAGAAACGCGAAGAGGCTTAGCTCAGCAAAGGATGTTACTGTTATCGTCAGAAACGAAGAAAGTAACGAAAGCACAGAATATGATTTAAATACAAAGCAGATAAAGC
Source organism: Oscillospiraceae bacterium (assembly GCA_015069065.1). Lineage (GTDB taxonomy): Bacteria > Bacillota > Clostridia > UMGS1883 > UMGS1883 > UMGS1883. The sequence goes on from SVJI01000003.1 coordinate 30,417, forward strand.
TTCTCCAGAAACTTCTGGAGGAAAATTCATACACACGGAGAATTACCTCTACAATTATAGGCGTATTGCCTGATAAGAGGTACACTATATTTGCAAACTGGAATGATAACGGACAGAAGCATTTACATATAAGCATAATAGGCGGAGAATACATACAGTTCCTAGGACAGTTTGGAAGTAATTATCACAAAATCAAAAATCCTGATTTTGAAAAGGAGTTAATTTTTATTCTGCAAACGGAGAAATAGGCGGCGCGGAATTGTTTGTGCGCACTGCATGGATAGTTCACATTTAAATATTGAAACTAAGAAAAGAGAAGAAACCCTACTTTGTAGAGATTCTTCTCTCTTGAACCTGCGGCATCCTGCTCCCAAACGGATAGGCGGCAGCGTGAGAAATTTTCTGTAAATTCAATTTTTCTATGATAAAACATTCGGGTTTAGAGGCAGGAACAGCCGCATTCCGGCTTTCCTGCCTTAATTGCAATATAGCACGGATTTTAGCCCTTTTCGCTACATTCAAAATACTCTTTAGCCATCTTATCTCCACTGTTTCCGTCTGTTGCATTTCTAGCTGTGGGATAAACTGTGGTCAAAAAGTTCATCCATAATATGAAATATAACGGTCTGCTTTGACAAAAATTATAAAACCAACGACGGAGCGGTATAAACTCGTGCCGCAAGTTCCTGATTAAGCATATAAAGACTTTTTGGATCCGAACCAAAAAGTTCCATCTTTGTGATCAAATCATTTGCGTTTGTTTCCTCTTCCCCTTGTTCCTTAACAAACCAATCAAGGAACTGCATTGTACGGAAATCTTTAACATTGTATGCTGCTGCATAAATATCATTTATAAGAGAGGTTACATATTCTTCGTGTTCAAGTCCCGCCTTTAAAACATCCATGTGACAGGAAAACACCTTGTCAGGCTTTGCGATAGCCTCAAGAGTTACTTTTTGATTCTCGTTTTGAAGATACTGATAGAAAAGCATTGCATGGTCACGTTCCTCCTGAGCCTGAATCTTATACCAGTTGGCAAATCCATCAAGACCTACATCCTCAAAATAGTTTGAGAAATCAAGGTAGAGGTACGCAGAATAGAATTCTTTGTTAATCTGTTGATTTAGAAGTTCATGTACTTTTTCGTTCATCATAATATAACACCTCCATTATTTGTTTTTATTATACTATGGATACGGAAAAAAATCAACAAAAAAACACAGATGGATAAATTATACTCCGTCTGTGTTTTTTGTCTATCTACGGCTTGTTTTATCCGATAAATCTCCATATACAGGTGTTGCCAAACCAAACCCGCCAGAAACTGTCAGTATTTGCCCCGTGGTATAAGCAGAGTCGTCTGATGCAAAATAAACAGCGGCAGCAGCAATTTCTTCTGGTGTACCCATTCTTTTAAAGGGAATATGGCGCATAAATAGTTCTCTGAATCCCTCTGTAAGATTTTTCTCTACTGCATCAGTCGCAGTCATTCCCGGCAATATTGCATTACATCGAATGTTATTTTTTGCTTCGTGTACTGCTATCAGCTTTGTCAGGTAGTTGATAGCAGCTTTACTTGTTCCGTATGCAACCTGAGAAATATCAGGAACAAGACCTCCTACAGAGGAGATATTTATAATACTTCCTCCGCCGTTTTTCGCCATATGGTTTGCTGCCTTTTTGCTTGCCATAAAAACGCTTCTTAAATTGATATTTACAATATCAAAGAAAACCTCTGTATCGGTATTTGAAAAGTCAAGGTCTTTTCCTGGATTTGAAGTTCCGAAGTTATTAACCAGTACATCAATACGGCCTGCATCTTTTATCACTTCATCGGTCATGGAAATATAAGATTCGCTCTTGCTCGCATCGTTGTAAACATATTTTACTCTGCATCCCTGGTCATTTAGCTTGTCAGCTTCTTGTTTTGCAAGCTCCAAATTCCTTGCCGCCATATAAACTATGGCACCCTCTTTGGCAAAGACTTTGGTAATGGCAAGACCTATTCCTCGGGTTGAGGCAGTAATTAAAACTACTTTGTCTTTTAATTTCATGATTGTTCTCCTTTTTTGATATAAATTTTAGGCAGGAACAACACTATCGCAATTCCTGCAACAATACAAATAATTTCCGCTGCAGCAAGAAACTTTATGGATTTTACTGCGGCGGTTATTTCACTTGCACCGCTACTTATAATATTTGTTACTCTGTTTGTGAAAAGAGGAACAAATATTGCTACACCAAAGGGTGCTGCAAGGTCACGGAATAAGCCATAAGTTCCGGTTCCTGCTCCTGCAGTTTCAGCAGGCATACCTGACAGTACAACTTTCATAAAAATTGCGGCATTTCCGCCAAGCCCAAAGCCCAAGATGCCAAGAGATGCGGCAAGAATAATTACAGAAGTTTGGGCAGCAAATAAAAGCATAATAGCGCATCCAACCCCTGTAAGAGTCAGAGAATCAGCCAAAACCTTTTTAGGCTCTATGCGGTCTGCTAACGGTCCTAAAACAACTGAACCGAGGGACATTCCGATATACATAATTGAAATTGCATAGCTGGATATAATAGTATTATCAGGCTGTGTGTAGTTGATAAATACAATTATATTTGTCATATTCGCCTGCATAAGTCCCTGAGTAAGAAACAGAGCAATAACAGAAAGAAAAAACTTTTTTCTCTTCATAAACTTCCAACTGAGAATTGGATTTATTGCCTTTTTTTCTGCATAAAACAAACCGACAAATGAAATTACCGATGCAATAAAAATAATTAAAAACCATATTGACCTGATACCAAAATTCTGACCAAAGGACGGCAGGCACAACATAAGAGTAAAGAAAATCAATACCCATACAGAACCGATGCCGTCAAAATCTGTAAGCGGTCTTATGCTTAGGCCATCTTTTCTGTGTGTTACAAGGCAAAGCAAAAAAATGATAACGGAAATTGCAACGCATACCCACATCATTGCACGCCAGCCGTAAAATTCAATAAGTAATCCACCAAGTGTAGGTCCGAAAATTACTGCACTGCTTGAAATAAGCATATATAAAGAAAAACCCTTTGCAATTTTCTCACGCGGAAACTCTGTAACAATGTATGACATTACCACCGGTGCAACGGCTGCACTTCCTATTCCTACAATAAAACGGGCAACAATCATAAAAAATAGCGATGGAGCTACTGCCGTAAGTATATTACCCAAAGTAAAAATCGCTATACCAATCAATAATGTTGCTTTCCTGCCTATTACATCACCCAGCTTGCCGAGAATAGGTGCAAACGCTGCTGTTGAAGCTGCCATTGCTAAAGCGGTCCATGTTGTGTTATTATACGGCAAATTCA
>SVJI01000097.1 GCA_015069065.1 Oscillospiraceae bacterium
AGTTCTCTACAGAACAGAGGGGGAACCTGCAACAAACAGGAGTATTCCTTTTGCTGATGTTGAGATGGACAGTTGGTATGCAAATGCTGTTACTTGGGCACAGCAGAATGGTATTATAAACGGTGTGAGTGAAACACAGTTTTCACCAAACGATAATATTACAAGAGAACAGATTGCGGCAATTATGTACAGATATGCCAAGCTTAAGGGTATGGATGCTGTAACGCTTGAAGAAAACCTCCATTTTGCAGACGCAAACGAGATTTCCGAATATGCAGTTTCAGCTATGAATTGGGCTGTTGGCACAGGACTTATGAAAGGCAAATCAACTACAACAATCAATCCAAAAGATAATGCTACAAGGGCAGAAATAGCAGCAATTCTCCAAAGATTTATGGAGGCTAACAAATAAAAATAACTCCATAGCTATTTTGCACGAGAAAGATAGAAAAAAGCGTACTGAAATTTTTTGATATGCACCCCAAAAGTTAGATACTTTTGGAGGTGCATATTTTTTATGGGTAAAACAGGAAGAAAAAATAAAACATACTCACCAGAATTCAAAGTATCTGTTATAATGGATATGCGAGAACATCATTTAGGATGCAATGAAACAATGAGGAAGTATTTTCCTGATAAGCAAAATAAAGATTTCTGTTTCTTAAAAAAGTGGGAACGCATATTCTTAGAAGAAGGAGCCGAAGGTCTTATGAAAGAAAGACGAGGCAGAGCCTGTACTGCAAGTGGAACAAGAAAAGGTCGCCCACCAAAGCTTGATAAGAAACTAAAGAGCAAAAGAACGGCAAAAAGCGTTAATTGTTGCTGAATTAAGGCATAAGTATCCGCTTAAAGACTTGTTAAAATTATCAGGCATTGCAAGAAGTACCTATTACTACAACAATGGAATAAATCCTTTCAGGATTTGTGAAATACCCTGCGGGTGTGAAATATTGCTTCGCAATGTGAAATACGCCTGCGGCGTGCGATAAAGGATTTATTTCATTTCACAGAAAACCTCAGTTTTCTATTTCACAATTTACATAAGTAAATTATTTCGCATCAACGAAGTTGATATTTCACTAAAAACAAATTGGCATTCAAACCATTTGGCGACAGAAAGAGCCATGCATTTTTTTATTGTATTTATACAGTAAAGCGAAAACTACATAAAAGTGTTGCTACTCAAACAGAAAAAGACGCCCGAGAGGGCGCCTTTCTCTGTTTGTAGTTTATAGAAGATTTTACATGACTATACATTTACATTTTTACCACTATATGCTATAATTAGAGAGCATAGAGGAAAAATATTCTTCGATGTAAACTTAAGTTGTCGGGAAAATTGGAAATGATGCCAAAAGAACTTGACAAACCCATAAAATCGGTCTATAATTTTTATATAGCTCGATTTGGGAAATTTATTTCCAAGGAGGAGTTTTATAATGCAGGTATGTAATGAAAAACAAAACGGACAAAGTAAAATCTTCACTGTTCCGAATCTTCTTTCGCTGTTTCGCATATGCTTGATTCCCATTTTTGTGTGGCTTTACTGCGTAGCGAATGAGTATGTGCTGACAGGGTGTATTTTGCTTTTATCGGGGCTTACAGATATTGTGGATGGTTTTATTGCCAGACGCTTTAATCTGGTAAGTGATTTGGGAAAAATTCTTGACCCCATTGCTGATAAGGTTACGCAGACAAGTATGATTTTCTGCCTGTTAACGCGCTTTCCCATGATGATTATTCCCCTTGCTCTGATGATAATTAAGGAGTTCTTTCTGGGTATAACGGGGTATATGGTTATTCAGAAAACAGGGGAGGTAAGTGGCGCAAACTGGCATGGAAAGGTGAACACATGTCTCCTTTACGCGATGATGGTTATCCATGTTGTATGGTATGACATTCCTGCAGCATTGTCACTGCTTTCTATTGGAAGCTGTGTTGTAATGATGATTATTTCCCTCATACTTTACGGGAAGGGAAATATGGATGTTCTTAACAGCGAAGATGCTGTGGAAATTGACGAAGAAGCAGTGAATCTAAAAAGTTAATTTCAAAGTTATTGGAGGAATGAATGAATGAAAGCAATTACAAACGGCAGAATTATCTTAAAAGATTCAATCGTGGAAGATTGCGCACTTTTGTTTTCAGACGTTATTGAGGGAATTGTCCCTGTGGATATGATTCCTGAAAATGCTGAAATTATCGACGCAAAGGGCGGCTATGTTTCCCCCGGACTTATTGATGTACATATACACGGTTATCTGGGAAAGGATGTCTGTGACGGAGAAGAAGAGAGCATAAGAACTATTTCAAAGGGACTTCTTGCAAACGGTGTTACAGGATATCTTCCCACTACAATGACTGTTGATATGAAAGTTATCCGTAAGGCACTCGAGGTGTGCCGCTGCCTCAAGGAAGAAAGTAAGTCGTGGGAGGGCAGTACAATTCTCGGATGCCATGCAGAGGGACCGTTTATCAGTGAGTCTAAAAAGGGTGCACAGGATGCTAAGTATATACTGAAGCCCGATGCAGATTTTGTTAAGGAATATGCCGATATTATCAGCATAATTACCCTTGCTCCCGAAACGGATAGTGCTGATTTTGAGCAAATCAGGAAGATTTGCAGAAATACAGATGTGGTTGTGTCAATGGGACATACCTCTGCTGACTATGAAACGGCAATGAAGAGTACCCAGATTGGTGTGAAACACGCGACACATCTTTTCAATGCAATGACCCCTCTTGCACACCGTGCACCGGGTGTTGTTACAGCGGCTCTTAATTCAGATGTAAGCTGTGAGCTTATCGTTGATACGTTCCATGTATCTACAAGTCTTTATGATATGCTCTGGAAGCTTAAGGGCAGAAAGCTCTGCTTTATTACAGACTGTCTGCCGGCGGGCGGATTGCCGGAGGGTGAATATACCCTTGGCGGACAGAAGATAATTTATCGCGGTATTGTATGCCGACTTGAGGACGGAACAGTGGCAGGCAGTATTCTTCACCTTAATAAGGGTGTGTGGAATGTGTACACCAATTCACAGATTCCTTTGTGGGAATGTGTAAACTGTGCTTCACTCAATCCCGCAACTACAATTGGTGTGGAAAAGAGAAAGGGTTCTATTGAGGTAGGTAAGGACGCAGATATAATTATAACTGACAGTGAGTTTAACGTTGAGAAAACAATAATAGGAGGAGTAATTAAATATGAAGCTTAAAGTAAATGCAAAACTTGACCCCAAATTTCAGCCGTTGTCCGTAATATGCAGAGATATGCGTGAGGCAACTAAAAATGACGGACAGGATATCGTTATCGGTATTGAGAGAAATAAGGGCTACACAATAACATATAAAACACGTATTTTCCCTGACGCAGCAGGACACGATGAAGAAAACTTCCGTTTTATAGAGAGAATGGTTAAGTCACTCCTCTGGGTTGCAGGCGGTTTCAAGATTATTATTGCAGGCAGTGCAGTTGTAGGAAATAAAATAAAGGAAGCTTATACATATGGCGGACTTCGTGATTTTGACGTGCATTTTATGGAGAGTGTATATGAGCAGAAGTTTTCTGTTGAGGTGCGTGATTTGAAGGATGCTCCTGTAGATAAGTCAGCTGCAGCTCCTATCGGCAGACATCTTGACGGATGCCGTATCGGCTTTGATGCCGGCGGAAGCGATAGAAAGGTAAGTGCCGTTATCAACGGTGAGAGCGTATATTCCGAGGAGGTTGTATGGTTCCCCAAAACCAATACAGACCCCGATTATCATTATCAGGGAATCCTTGAAGCGATGAAGACAGCAGCTTCCCATATGCCTCGTGTAGACGCTATCGGCGTTTCAAGTGCAGGTGTTTATATTGACAACCGCATAATGGTAGCTTCTCTTTTCCTTAAGGTAAGCGATGAGGACTTTGATAAAAAGGTTAAGAATATGTATATTGATGTTGCTAAGGAAATCGGGGAGAATATTCCGATTGAGGTAGCAAATGACGGTGACGTTACAGCACTTGCAGGTGCTATGGACTTAAACGATGATTCAGTTCTTGGTGTTGCAATGGGTACTTCAGAGGCTGGCGGTTACGTTGACCCGCAGGGCAATATAACAGGTTGGCTGAATGAATTGGCATTTGTTCCTGTGGATTACAACACAGATGCTATGGTTGACGAGTGGTCAGGCGACTACGGTTGTGGTGTAAAGTACTTCTCTCAGGATGGTGTTATTAAGCTTGCACCCTATGCAGGTATTGAGCTTGATGAAAAGCTTTCTCCCGCAGAAAAGCTGAAAGTTGTACAGAGCCTTATGCAGCAGGGTGACGAGCGCGCTGCTGAAATCTATGATACAATCGGTGCATATTTTGGTTATGCGATTGCATTCTATACAGAATTTTATGATATCAAGCATGTCCTTATTATGGGACGTGTTACCTCAGGAGAGGGTGGTAGCATTATTCTTCGCCGTGCACAGGAAGTTCTGGATAAGGAATTCCCCGAAATGGCAAAGAAAATCCAGCTTCATATTCCTGACGAAAGCTCTCGTAGAGTAGGTCAGAGTGTTGCTGCGGCAAGCCTTCCCGAAATTAAATAATTATACGCAAAAAGGGGGATGTAAAAAAACGAGTTTTTTACATCCCCTTTTTTGGGGGGATAGGAAAAATGCTCCAGAACGGACAAACTGAGCCAAGCGAAGCTTGGGTTACCCGAAGGCGTACGTGGGTACGTCGAGAGGCGAAGTTTGTTCGTAGCAAAAAGGCTTTAAAACTTAGAAAATTTGAATAAAATGAGATTTTTCAACATAACAATCCCTCAGACACTTCGTGACAGCTCCCTTTACACAAGGGAGCCTTTTACATATCTTTGCCTTTTTGCGTTCTGGACTTTTTTTACATCCCCTTTTTTATTGTCTGCTCAGCGCCTCTTTCCTATACTGTGTGGGGGAGATTCCTACATGCTTGTGGAAAAGACGGCTGAAATACAGGGGGTTGTCATATCCCACAGTTTCTGAAATCTCCCTTATGTTGTATTGCGAGGTTTCCAGTAAACTTTGCGCCGTGGACATTCGCAGGGAAAGGATATACTGCATAGGGGTTACCTTTACAACATCTTTGAAATTGCGTATAAACCAGCAAATGCTCATGTGGTTTTCCTCGGCAAAGCTTTCGATGTTTATAGGCTCATTGTAATGCTCATTAAAATAATGTGTTGCGCGCTCAATTGTATTTATGATACTGCTTTTTCCCTTTCTGCCCTCTTTTATGTATCGGTTAATCAGTATAAAAATCTGTCTTAAATGGATTGACAGAAGCTCCTCGAAATTCGGGCGGCACAGCTGCAGCTCCTGAATCATCTGCCTGTACAGATATTGGTAATCAGGGGAGGTGCCTGTGTAAAAGACGTTTTCCGTACATGGCATTTTGTAGAAATCCAGAATCTTTTCCACATCACCCCCTGTAAAATGTACCCAGTAAACCTCTGTTTTATCACTGCCCTTGTAATGGTAATACTGCAGTTCCTTTGGTCGGTAAAGTATCATGTTCCCCTCA
>SVJI01000098.1 GCA_015069065.1 Oscillospiraceae bacterium
ATCGGGGCAATGTACGATGGGAATTGGCTCACCCCAATATCTCTGGCGGTTAAACGCCCAATCCTTCATCTTATACTGAACGCCCTTTTCGCCGCAGCCCTTCTTTTCCAAAAGCTCGAGCATCTTCGCGATTGCTTCCTGCTTTGTCTTGATACCGTCTAGGATGCCGGAATTAACCATTTCTCCGTCGCCTGTGTATGCCTCCTTTGAAATGTCGCCGCCCTTTATAACCTCGATAATATCAATACCGAACTTCTTTGCAAAGTCGTAGTCACGCGTATCGTGTGCAGGTACAGCCATAATCGCACCTGTACCGTAGCCCATCATTACATAGTCGGAAATATAAACGGGGATTTCCTTTTCTGTGATGGGATTGATTGCTGTAAGTCCCTGAATTTTTACGCCTGTCTTATCCTTTACAAGCTGTGTACGCTCAAACTCGCTCTTCTTGGCACATTCTTTCTTATATGCCTCAAGCTCTGCAAAGTTAGCGATAGAATCCTTATACTTTTCAATAATGGGATGCTCAGGAGCAATAACCATAAAGGTTACACCGTATAAGGTGTCTGGACGTGTTGTATAAACACGGAGCTTTTCATCATTTTCCTTAATTGAGAAATTGACGAATGCACCCTCTGATTTACCAATCCAGTTTTTCTGCTGCAGCTTAATATTCGGGAGATAATCAACCGACTCGAGTCCCTCTAAAAGCTTGTCAGCATATTCTGTAATTCTTAAATACCACACTTCCTTTGTCTTTTGTACAATGTCGCTGTGGCATATGTCACACTTACCGCCCTGAGAGTCCTCGTTAGAAAGGACAACCTTACAGCTGGGGCAATAGTTTACCAGAGTCTTATCACGGAAAACAAGACCGTTTTCAAACATTTTAAGGAAAATCCACTGTGTCCATTTATAATATCCCTCATCAGTGGTGTCAACCACTCTCGACCAATCGAAAGAGAAGCCCACTCTTTTGAGCTGACTTGTGAATTTGACAATATTTCTGTCTGTAACCTGTCTGGGGTGTACACCGGTCTTAATAGCAGTATTTTCAGTAGGAAGTCCATATGCGTCAAAGCCTATTGGGAAAAGCACGTTATACCCCTCAAGTCTTCTCTTTCTCGAAACAACCTCAAGTCCTGAATATGCCTTGATATGACCTACATGCATACCGCTGCCGGAGGGATAAGGAAACTCAACCAATGCATAAAACTTAGGCTTATCTGAATTGTTTTCTGCCTTAAAAGAGTTATTATCCTCCCAGTATTTTTGCCACTTTTCTTCAATCTGCTTAAAATTATATTCCATGATATTTCATTTCCTTTCCGGATTATCAAATCTCATCTATCGTATTTATTTCCATCTTTTCCGCTTCTGCCCACAAATTATCAAGGCCGTAAAAATCACGCATATTTGTGCTGAATATATGGAGCATCACACCGTTAAAATCGATCAGTGCCCAATCGGGGTTTTTCATACCCTCACACCGCTGCGGCGGACAATCCACCTTCGCCATTTCTTCACACGCGGATTCATAGAGCGCGTGCATCTGCGCAGGGGAGCCTGCAGTGCAGATTACAAAATAGTCTGCAATTATTGTTGCACCCTTTAAATCAAGGGCGATAATATTACGAGCCTTTTTTGAATCGAGTATTTCTACAAGCTTGTGTACTTTTTCAAAATCTGTCAAGCCTTTGCCCTCCTGTGTTCTATAAGATAATTAAGTGCATGTACAGAATCGGGGTGAATAAGCGTTCCTTTTCTGATTACATGCTTTATAGAGCAGCCTATCGCGTAAATAAGTGCCTCATCAACATCAATCTCAACTAATCTGCGGATTTCATCAGTTTGCTCAATGGTACGCCCCGGTTCTGTCATATCCGCAATATATATCAATTTCTCAAGGGGAGTCATATTTGCCCGCGCTGTAGTGTGGTAATAAATTGCCTCAAGGATTTCATGGTCGCTGATACCATAATCCTTATAAGCCACAGCAGCACCTAAAAAAGCATGTACGAGCGCACGTTCACACTTGGCACATTCGTCGAGCTTCACGCCGTATCTTTGGCACAAAGCAAAGAAGTCCTCTCCGCTCTTTTCATCAAGATTTTTTGCGCAATCATGCAAAAGTGCGGTAATACGTGCCTTTCTCACATCAACTCCAAACTTGGGAGCAAGGCGCTCCGCCTCAGCAACAACGCCCAGCGTATGCTTGAAACGACGTTCCTTCTGCATAGTCTGAAGTTTTTTCATCATTTCATTCTCTGTCAAACAGAATCCCTCAATCCATATAAATTCCTTTTTATTATATAATCAAAAACAGCATTTGGCAATAAATTTCTGCAATCTTTTCCCATCTTTATTTTTTCACGGATTTCACTTGACGAAACATCTACAACATCCATCGAAATACCGATAGCGGGGGCAGTTATATCTGCGCCCTCTCTCGGGAAAACGAGAAGAGTTGCATTTTCAGTTATCCTGTGCGGCTCGTGCCATGTGTGGAGCTGATTGTAGGAATCATCGCCCATGATAAAAAACAGACTGTCATCGGGGAAAAGTCCCTTAAAATACTCAACAGTGTCTGCACTGTAACTAAGCTGAGTGCGGTTTATCTCATAATCACTGACAAACATATTTTCCTCATTAGAAACTGCCAAAGCAAGCATGTTATAGCGGTCCTGCCGCGTAACGCTCGTCTCTTTTTTATGGGGTGCGTTTCCTGTTGGAATGAAAATAAGCCTGTCAAGCTGCGCCGATTTGACAGCAGCTCTGGCAACTGCCATGTGGCCGTTATGAACGGGGTTAAATGCTCCGCCGAATAATCCTGTCCTCATTATTATAACCTCACTTAGGAAGCTGTATTTTTCGATTATCCTTTGCCCGTGCCATACGATAGATAACTATTTTATTACCTATACACTGAACAGGGTCAGCGCCGATTTCTTCACAAATTGCTTCGCACGCTCCCCTTGTGGTCATAAATGACGTTTCAAGCACGGTTACTTTTATAAGTTCCCTTTTTTCCAGTACTATATCAAGCTCTTTTAATATTTCTTCATTTAAGCCGCCCTTTCCTATCTGGAAAATGGCGTTTTCCTTATTTGCAAGTCCGCGCAGATAAGCGCGCTGCTTTGATGATAACATATATATCCACCTTATTCCGTATAATCAAATTCAAGTTCGTACATCTGAACAGGGTCACCCTCTGAACAGCCTGCATTTTCAAGGGCATCTATAACACCCTTTCTGCGCAGTGCCAACTGGAAATACTGCACATCCTCCGCATCTGCAAAATTGCAGTGACGCAGCAGTTTTTCGATATAGGGACCCTCAACAAAGTAAGTTCCGTTTTCCTTTCGCACCTCAAACGGTTCTTCTGAAAAGTCCTCCTCAACAAAGTCTGCCTCATACACTTCTACGGGCTCAAGGGTGTCAAGTACAGCTGATACATAGTTTATAAGTTCTTTCGTTCCCTTGTGCGCTGCTGCACTTATTTCAAAGAGCTTAAGCCCCTTACTTTCAATATATTCCCTGAATTCTTCCAGCAAGGAAGCATCCTGAATAATATCCGTTTTATTGGCTGCAACTATCTGCGGACGCTGTGCCAGGGACTCGCTGTAGAGTGAAAGCTCATTATTTATTTTTTCAAAATCTTCTATAGGGTTTCTGCCCTCAATGCCCGAAACATCAACAATATGGACAATAAGACGTGTTCTTTCAATGTGGCGCAAAAACTCATGACCCAGACCGATTCCCTCATGCGCACCCTCGATAAGTCCGGGGATATCTGCCATGACAAAGCTTTTCCCCTCACCCATTTTAACAACGCCAAGATTTGGCTCCAATGTAGTGAAGTGGTAGTTGGCAATCTTTGGACGTGCCGCACTTACTGCGGAAAGCAATGTGGATTTACCTACATTGGGGAAACCTGCCAAGCCGACATCTGCAATCAGCTTAAGCTCCAGCAACATCTCTCTCTCCTGACCTTTAAGTCCGTCCTTTGCAAATTTTGGGGTCTGTCTGGTTGCTGTGGCAAAATGCACATTACCCCAACCGCCGTTTCCGCCGTATGCGGCAATAAATTCCTCGCCGTTCTGGGACATATCTTTCATTACTCTTCCGCTTTTGGCATCCCTGATAACAGTACCGACAGGGACAAGGATGTACGAATCCTCCCCTTTTCTGCCTGATGAACGGCGTGCCTTACCATCCTCACCGTTTTTCGCTGTAAATGTCTTTCTATGCGCAAAGTCTACCAAAGTGGTAAGGGTCTTGTCCGCTTTAAATATGATGTTTCCGCCCTTACCGCCGTCACCGCCATCGGGTCCGCCGTCGGGAACATATTTTTCTCTGTGAAAAGACACCAGACCGTTACCGCCGTTGCCTGCTTTAACAGTGATAGTCGCCTTATCTACGAACATAATTTCACCTCTTTTATACGGATGTGATAAAGCAGCACCGATCGCAAAACACGTTTAGATTATTCGGATGGCTGTCTTATCAAAACTTCTTACATGGTTTTTCTTTTTGTCTATTGTTGAAATCCGGAAAATGGATTTCTTTATTTTTATTTGTTTTGCTACGCGCAAACTTCACCTCTCGCTGTATACACATACAGCTTCGGGCAAGCCCCTTGGGTTCAGTTTGCCCGTTCTGCACTACTTTCTTCCATCCTTAGGCTGTGCGTTTATTATAAAAATAAAAAGCTCGGAAATAAATTCCGAGCTTTTATCTCTGATTTACGCAGGATATACGCTAACCTGCTTCTTATCCTTGCCCTTACGCTCGAACTTAACTTTTCCGTCAACAAGAGCATACAAGGTATCATCACTACCAATACCTACGTTAGTACCGGGATGAATTTTAGTTCCTCTCTGACGAACGAGGATGTTACCGGCAAGTACAGCCTGACCGTCAGCACGCTTCGCGCCAAGGCGCTTAGACTCACTGTCACGACCGTTCTTTGTAGAACCAACACCCTTTTTATGAGCGAACAACTGAATATTCAATGCGAACATTATAATTTCACTCCTTCCGAAATAAACATACAGATTTAACTCTGTGTAAGATTCACATATTCTTTATACTGCCCTGAAAGCTCGGCAATAAACATCACCAAGGAATTGAGCAATACATCTGCACCGTCCCGACGTTTTTCCGAAACAATGCATTTTACAAAACCGTCACGCTCCTCATACGAAAGCTGCGCGAGATTTTGTTTTTCAATGCCGTTAATCGTAAGCCACACAGCAGATGAAACCGAAGCACATACAATATCACTGCCGCTTTCAGAAAAGCCGCTATGCCCATCCACCGTAAACTGAGTGATTTTCCCATCAGTATTTGATACTGTAGTAAACTTAATCATGATTATGCATTGATAGCTGTGATTTCAACCTTTGTGTAAGGCTGACGATGACCGTTCTTATTTCTGTAGCCTTTCTTAGGCTTCATCTTGAAAACGATAATCTTCTTGCCCTTTGTCTGGCTGAGAATCTTAGCAGATACAGTAGCACCCTCAACAGTAGGA
>SVJI01000099.1 GCA_015069065.1 Oscillospiraceae bacterium
GTATCACGAAAAAAGCTGTCCATTTTCTGCAGACTTTCAAGCGCCTGTGAAAAATCCTGTTCTGCCCCGAAGCAAAGCTCTATTTTACCACCGTGACCTTTCACACAAAGCTGCTGCATTTATACCCTCCCAGATTATATTAGCTACTATCGAGTAAGCACATTTGTCCTTATATCGTTTTCATCTGTATCTTCAAAATAACTGTCTACTACTTTTCTTACAGCCTGCGCCACATTTGAGCCGCTGCCTGCCTTTTCAACAATACAGGCAATGGCTATGCGAGGCTGCTCATAAGGAGCATATGCCACACAAATTCCGTTTGTATAAACACCCGAGGTCTGTGCGCTTCCTGTCTTTGCCGCAACTGAAGTCTTGCACCCTGCAAAGGCTGAAAATGCCGTACCCTCTGTTACAACCATCCTGAGTCCACGGACAATTGCCTCCCTGTTTTCTTCACTCAACTCAACAGTGTCTAAAATTTCTTGGGTATTCTCTCCACTGACAGTTTTATCAGTGTTTTCAATGGACTTTATCAGGTGCGGTCTGTAGCGTGTTCCCCCGTTTGCGATGGTGGCAATATAATTTGCCAGCTGCAGAGGAGTTACAAGGGTGTCTGACTGACCTATAGCCGTCTGGCAAACATCACCGGGATACCATATACCGCCATTTTTCTTTCTGTTTTCAGGGCTTGACACAACTCCAGTTCTCTCTTCATCGGCAAGCTCAATACCGCTCTTTTGCCCGAATCCAAATCTTTTGGCATAGGAATTTATTTTCTCGATAGTCAGTCTGCGTCCTACGTCAAAAAAGAATATGTTACATGAATCACGGATTGCCTCCGAAACATTGAGATAACCGTGTGTTCCGCCTGTCTGTCCGTAAATCCAGCACGCAGGCTGATAATCCTTGAAATAGGTATATTTTCCGGTATCGAAGATTTTTTCATCAACAGTGATTATCTCCTCCTCTAACGCCGCACTTCCTACGAGGAGCTTAAACGTGGACGCCGGAGAATAAGTCCCTGCAAGCGCTCTGTTAAAAAGCGGCTTTGAGGGGTTATTAAGCAAATTGTTGTATTCCTTTGTAAAAGTCGTAATTTCGTATGACGGATATGACGCCATGGCTAACACGTCACCTGAATTTACGTCCAGTACAACAATGCTGCCTGCATCTGCATCCCTACCGCCCTCTGCACTGCCCGCATTTGAACTGATGTTTAAAATAGTTTCCTTGAGCGCCTGTTCACAGGCAAGCTGCATATCAAGGTCAATTGTCAGATTGACATTACGTCCGCCCACAGGCTTTTTATCTACATTCTGCCCTACACTGTAGCCGCCGGAGGTTTGCTCAATACTGCCGCTGCCGTTTTCTCCGCGCAGATAATCCTCCAGATACTTTTCAATACCGCCTTTCCCAATATTTGAATTTATCGTATATCCGTTATCCTCGTTTACTGCGTACTCCTCGGCACTGATTATTCCTACACGTCCGAGCATATGTGCCCCCAGAGAGCCGTACGGATAGTTTCGTACAGGCTGAGTTATTACGCTGACGCTCGGAAAGCTCTCTGCCTGTTCTTTTATCACAGAAATCTCTTCTATCGGAACATCCTCTGAAAAAAGATATGGGGAAGCCATGGAGAAGCCACGCGTAATCATGTTCATACGCACCGCGGCAAGCTTGATGATATCCTCTTTAAAATAAACATTCTCATCAATGTCATATTTTTTTATGAGCGTTTTCATAATATCGTTAGCGGACTGTGATTTACTAAATCCGTTTTGCTCTCTCCACTTTGACGCTGAATCTTTATCGACAGCAAACTTGTACTTTCCGTCCTTCACTTTTATGGGGAGAATATCCTTTACTGCATCAGCAGCATTGCCGATTACAGAAAAAAGGTTATATATAACGCCATTAAGCTGCTGCGCCGTACGGTCACGGTTACTCAAAATATAAACATTATAGCCGGTCCTGTTGGAAACGATGGCTCGTCCGTTACGGTCCAATATTTCTCCGCGCTGTGCCACAAGCTCCACACTGCGCACTGTCCGCAGATTGCTTCGTTCCCTGTAGTAGCTGCCGTTTGCCACCTGTAAATTCGCAAGGCGGCCAGCAATCATCACTGCAGAAAGGGCAAGGGCGATATAAAACGCCATATATCTTCTTGGTTTCATACCGACTCCTCCTTTATGTAGTTAGCACTATTCAATCTGCGGTTTCTTATATGCTGCTGCAAAAGAACAATTCCCAATGTAACTATTGCCCCGAAAATTCCCTTCACAAAAACACTCGCTGTCAAATAGGATATTGAAACTGCATAACCAAATACTGCCTTTAGTCCTGCGAGGACAATTTCTTTTGCCGCAATACTTACAAAGCATATCCAACTCATGATAAGCGGGGAATTGCAGTTTTTCTTATCAACGGCGATACTTACCGCAAGTGCCAGATACATATATAATAATGTTTTTACACCAAAGACATTACCATACATAACATCTGTCAATATTCCCGCAAATGCTCCCAATGCGCTCGCTGCAGGAAACTCCACTGAAACACTAATGATTACAAGTACCGTCAGCAACATATCAGGCGGACATGGAAAAATATTTATATTTTCAAATATGAGGGACTGCGCCAGAAAGGCGGCATATATCCCTACTGCTCTCCACAAATATTTCACTTGTTTCACTTCCACATTGATTATCTGACACTTACCAGAACTGTGTCAAGACTGTTTATATTCACTCCCGACTCAACAACTGCACTCAGGGTAAGGTTACGGTTATCCTCTTTTATCTCTGTGATTTTTCCAATCACAATACCTCTGGGAAAAATACCACCCGTGCCTGAGGTTTCTATAATATCCCCCACGACAGTCTTTGCACTGCGGTCGATGTAATTCATGCTGCATCTTCCGCTGGAGGGCGAAAACCCTGCTGATTCGATAATACCCATATCTCCGCTGCGCAGACATATGGCAGAAACTGAGGTCTGCGCATCAAAAATGGTCCTTACCTTTGCATAGTTATGCCCCACCTCAAACACATTTCCTACAAGGCCCTCACCAACCAGCACAACAGAGTTTTTCTCTACACCATGCTTTGAGCCCTTGTCAATAGTTATAATACTGCGCAGCTCGTTTGATTCCTTTCCAATGACATTGGCGGCTGTAGACTTAAACTCTGTACGCGACTCCCGCAGTTCCAACAATGAACGCAGTCTGTCATTTTCTGCCTTATAGCTTTCAACCATGCGAAGCTCGCTCTTAAGCTTAGTATTTTCATCACGAAGAGCTTCATTGTCGCGAGCATTCTTTCCCGATGACACAACATCAGATACCGCATTCTTCATACTTCTGCCAACGGCAGAAAAAGCACTCTGCACAGGGGAAATTATTGTCCCCATAGCGTTTGACACTGCATTATTACCTGTTTTAAACGAAAAAGCAGTAACAATCAGTATCAGCAGAGTGATAACAGCATATATGATAATATGTTTTTTGCTGAATTTCTTCATCTCGAATCATTCCTTAATCAAAATACATCAATCCCGAATTCATCATTCATAACCTTGGAAAGGGCACACACAGGAAGTCCTACCACATTAAAATAGTCTCCCTCGATTTTTTCCACGAAAATCGAGCCTTTTTCCTGTATTCCGTAAGCACCTGCCTTGTCCATCGGCTCTCGGGTTTTTATATATGCATCTATTTCCCTTTCCGACAGGCTTTTAAAGGTAACGGCTGTTTTCTCATACTTTGACACAGATGTGCCATTCTTACAGTTAATTACGCAGTAGCCTGTATATACATAGTGGGTATTTCCGCTCAAAGTCTGCAGCATACGTCGCGCATCCTCGATATCACGGGGTTTACCAAAAATCTTTCCGTTAAACACAACAACGGTATCTGCACCGATAACATATGTATTTGCACCAAATGAGCGTGCCACATCTGACGCTTTCAGCATGGCAAGCTGAGTTACCATCTGCTCTGGAGACAAATTTTTTGCCGTGCTTTCATCAACGTCTGACGGTATAATTTGGGCATTTATGCCAATATTTTTCAAAAGCTCCCTCCGTCTGGGAGACTTCGACGCAAGTATAAACAAAGGCTTTGCCATAGTACACTCTTTCCTTTCAGCTGAGGATTTTTTCCTTATAGGCTGCAATACAGTTTTCTATGATTTGCTCAGCCTCTTTTCTGCCTAACACCTCATTAACTGCAGTTTCCTTGTTTTCCAGCATTTTATACACTTCAAAGAAATGCGAAATTTCGCGGGAAATATGGTCGGGAAGCTCCTCCAGCTCCTTATAAGCCGCGTAAGTCGGGTCACTGAACGGAATAGCAATAATTTTCTCGTCAACCTTACCGTCATCTATCATTTTTATAACACCGATAGGATAGCAGCGCACCAGAACGAGGCTGTCTATTTTCTCCTGACACAAAACAAGCACGTCAAGCGGGTCACCGTCGTCAGCATAGGTTCTGGGAATAAATCCGTAATTAGCCGGATAATGTGTCGATGTATAAAGAACACGGTCTAGGATTATCATTCCTGTTTCCTTGTCAAGCTCGTACTTGTTGTGTCCGCCCTTACGGATTTCGATAACGGCGAGAAAGTCGTCCTTCTTGATTCTTTCAGGGTTTATATTGTGCCAGACGTTAAACATACAATTTCCTCCTATAATACTCTGAGATGTTTGGGATAGTGATTTTTTGCACAGCCGTCGCTGCGCTTATACCAACCGATGGGGTATTTTCCGTTATAAAGCATCGCACCGTAGCCCTTTTCCCCATCACGCAGAATGGTTTCCCCCTTTATATAAAGGGGGATTTCCTCGTCTGTAAGGGAGATTGTGCGTTTAAAATCCTCTTTCTTAAGTGCCATGCACAAGTGGTGAGATGGAATAAATCTGCCCTTTCGCACCTCTCCGAGGCAAAGTCCTGGGCGAATACATTTTATTTTGTCAAGGCTTATCATTTCCTTTGGGACAAGATACAAAAGCTCTCCAAAGGAAACAAAGTTTCCGGCAAGCGAAGTATTAAGATTCTCCTTTTCAAAGCTACGGAAAGCCTCTGTCATTTCCTTTTTTGCAAGGTCGGGAGCGGAATGCTTTGTGATATCTCTCTCGCCTCTTTTTTCAAAAAGTGCGGAGAAATGTCCCTCCCCCTTTATTTTATGAGGCATCAGCCGATGCATTTGGAGAAGTGTAATATCGGAATACTTTTCCGCAAATTTTTCCGCAACATCTTCATTTTCAACTTTCGCAAAGGTACAGGTGGAATATACCAGTTTGCCGCCCGGGGCGAGCATTTTATACGCCGAATCCAAAATCAGAAGCTGTCTTTCCGCACAGGATAATGTATGCTCTATACTCCATTCCTGCACGGCAACATCATCTTTTCTGAACATTCCCTCTCCGCTGCAGGGTGCGTCTACTACTATTTTATCGAAAAACTCAAAAAACAGTTTTTCCATTTTTTCAGGATACATATTGGTAACGACGTCATTTTTTATCCCCAT
>SVJI01000100.1 GCA_015069065.1 Oscillospiraceae bacterium
CGTACTTACTGTAAACTGGAACAGTGAGTAGAAACCGAGCATGATTATTACGTCATGAGCGAGGGCGAGAACAGCGCTCGTACCTGACTGGAAGTCAAAACGGAAAGTGATGTATAAAAGCATCAGGATAATTGCAAGTGCAATCGCTTTAAGTGAATCACCGATAAGGCGTCCGCTTACACTACCTGAAACCTTTTCGTTTGCGAGAACGTGCTTCTGCTCGAGGTTGAATTCCTTTTTAACAGCCTCGATAACAGCATCGCTCTGCTCGTTAGTAAGCTCGATTGTCTTTACGGAAACACCGCTTTCACCTGTCTGCTGAACGGTGATGTCGTTTGTCTTAACCTGCTCTTTAACGATATCTCTTATCTGAGTTTCAACTGCAGCAGAATACTTTGTCTTGTTAAGGTCAAACTGAATTGTTGTACCGCCTGTAAAGTCGATACCGTAGTTAAGTCCTCTTACAAACATAAGCACAATGCTCAATACAATAAGAATAGCAGATATAGTGAAGAATACTTTTCTTTTAGATGTAGGTGACATTATGCATCCCTCCTTTTAGATAAACCGTAGAGTGCGGGATTCTTAATGCCGAAGCCCACAATCTGCTTGAGCAAGAACTTTGTAAGTGTTACTGCTGTAAGCATGCTGATAACAATACCGATAAACAGTGTTACTGCAAAGCTCTTAACTGTACCTGTACCGAAGAGATAAAGTACAACTGATGCAATAATTGTTGTTACGTTGGAGTCAATAACGGCAGTGAGAGCGCGCTTGAAACCGCCGTTTACAGCAGCACCCACACTCTTACCTGCACGAAGCTCGTCCTTAATTCTTTCAAAGATAACAACGTTGGCGTCAACTGCCATACCGATAGAAAGAATAACACCGGCAATACCCGGAAGTGTAAGGGTAACAACTCTCCATGAGGGAACAAAGAAGCCCGCCATGATAAGAGTTACTAAAGATACATATGCAATCAGTGAAACACTGGCAACCACACCGGGAAGTCTGTATATGATAATCATAAACAGCATTACAAGAAGAATACCGATAAGCGCAGCCTTAAGAGATGTGGAAAGCGCCTTTGAACCAAGTGTAGGTCCTACGCTTCTAAGCTCTGCATCCTTAAGAGAGAAGGGAAGCTGACCGGAATTGATAAGGCTTGAAACAGCCTCTGCTCCATCAGCGTCATAGTCGCCTGTAATGATACAGCTGTCGCTGTCGATGACCTCCTGAACGGTAGGACTCATCTGAACCTCACCGTCAAGTGCGATGGCGATAATATTCTTACCCTCGCCGGCACTTACAGCAGCCTGAGTAGCTTCCTTGAATTTCTTCTGTCCTTCACCTGTGAAGTTAAGCTGAACATAGTAAAGATTTCCGCTTGTTTCGCTGGTGGGACCGTACTTGCTTGCAGCGCCCTTGATATAATCCTTAGAGCCGTCCATAATTACTTTACCGTCAGCGTCAAGGAATTCAAGCTTTGCAGTTGCACCTATCATTTTAACTGCTTCCTGAGGGTCATCGATATCCGGAATTTCAACGCGGATACCTGTTTCGCCCTGACGGGAGATTGTAGCCTCTGCGTAACCCTTGGAATCAAGTCTGGTACGGATGATGCTTTCAGCTGAATTCATATCCTCTGCCGTTACTTTGTCAAGGTCCTTAACATCTGGCTCAAATACGATGATAGAGCCGCCTACGAGGTCAAGACCCTGTTTAATACCCTTATCTTTATCAAAGGTACTGGGAATTTCGATATTGCCGATTTTAACGTCAAATGCTGCAACGTATGCAAATGCAACAATAAGCACTACAACCAGCAAGAATGAAATTACATTTTTTGCTTTCATTATTGTTCCTCCTTCGTTATTTTTCTAAGTCCAATAACACTACTATTATAGCCAAAAACACAGTAATAGTCAATAGAAATTCTTAATTATTTACAGTTTGTACCAATCTGAGAGAACGCAGAATTTTAAAGTCTAATAAGCGTGTTGAAATTAGAAGCGTTCCTGAAAATTTTCCAATCCGTTACAATCCAGTTTTGCCAGCTTGCGAATTAGGTCATCATTCCCTGAGGCAGGCCTTGTTTCATTTGGCCACTCCCCTGTCAGGATGACATTTTTCTGCAGAAGGATATCAACATAGGTAGATTTCCACTTGGTAGTATGAAGCCGGCGTAATTGGTAGGACAAATCCTTCCTTGAAATTGTTAGAAAGTCAGGCTGCTTTTTTACCCGATAACGGTCTAATAAGTAGAAGAAAATTATAATGATTAAAACTGCCGCTAAAACTGTTGTAATTAAACAAAAGAAAATGATTTCCAATATTTCAAACTTGAAAATTAAATAGACTATAAGCAGGACGGATAGTGTTGGAATCGTAAGTGCTTTTAACGTAAATAGAATTGACTTAATGTCTAAATTGTCCCACGGAGCCTCAAACCGACCTTCTTTAACCGAATAGAAAATATCGTGAATAAATTCCAAAAGCATACTTGTTATAAGCACTGCAAGCGTAAATCCTATCCAGATGTGACAAATAAATATTCCGTAATGCATAGCTATTATTCCAAAAATGAATGCTATATAAAGTGGAATTACATTTGAAATTACTCTTTGAAAACCGGATGATGTTTCAGTATTTTTTGCTACAAATATTGAAAGAACAATAATAAATATAGATGACAGAAAATCGTTTTCAATATACACACCAATATGTTTGAAACTTAGTAGCAGCTCGTTTAAAGAATTTATAGTGTTTGTATCGACTGATTTTGGCAGCCAAGCAACTTTGGACATAGATAAAATATTAAGTTTACTCAGGAGTAACATTATCATTAAAATGACTGTCCAGGGTGTAGTAAATGCTATAAACACATTTGTCAAAAAGAGTGACAGGTGAAAATTCTTTACGTAGCGAAAGCTTTTTGAAATTGAAAGCGAAAATTGTGTGTTCCTGAACCGCTCCAGGTGTGTTCTTAAATCCCATTGCATAAAATAGTTGCAGACTTGCGTTTCTATGCGGCTATCCAATCTTTTCATGATTCTGAAGTTTTTCATTACCACATCAGTAAGCCATCGATTTTCAAGCGCGAAGATTTGCAGAACCATTTGCTGTAACCATTCAGCTTTAAATAAAACCATGCTGTTTGCCAGAGCGTGTAACACTACAAAATCTGTACTGAAATCTAAACTGTATTCTACAAGTGTTTCAAACTCTTCCATATGTTCTTCCAATACAGTTTTTCTGTTGCGGAATGCTTCAGCCATAAAATGCAGTGTATTTACCAGTTCTACACAACCTTTATTTAATATACTGCTTTTCGCCTTTATATTATTTTTTACTACATTCCAGCAATAATCAGCAATATCCTTTACTTTTTCCTCCTCCGCTATTTCGCAATACAAAACAAGTGCGTCGCGCATGCCGGAGTTATTTATGATACAATCATACTCTTCCTGGTCTATATTTTTTTTGCTTTCGAGAATACTTTCTACCAGGAAAAACTCCTGAAATCTTCTATGCACGAAAGAAACGGTATCATCAGAACCTCCAAAACGACATATTTTGGCGTATTTTAACAGCTCTAAAACTTTGAGACGATAACACTCATCCTTATCTTTATATAGATCCTTCGCAGGACATTCCAGACCATGTGCCGTTGATTCCTGCATATGAACGGCCAATACTTTGGCTGCGTGATATATTTCGTCGACAGTCATTTCCTCGCTGGTGATTTTATCAGCACATTTATCTAATCGCCCTTTAACAAAGCTGCTATAAAGCTCCATCTGGTTATCGGGAAATGCCCCCGCATTTTCTTTCATGTAATTGACAAGCAGTGTTAAGTAAAAAGGATTGCGGCACAGTATAACAAGATCCTCGCGCTTTCCGAACAGGTTTTTTACAATGTCAGAGGAGTTGTTTAAATACTTTTGAATCATGGTCTTAATCTTGATGTCGCTAAATTCCTGTATTTTTAAAGTAACAGTAGCTCCTAATGAATCAGAAGGAGACTTATACAGTCGGGATGCAATGATACCTCCGTGCTGATTTGGACCGGTCAAAAATTGATATATGAGGGTGGATATGTTATCGATAAGCTGCTGACAACCATTTTTTCCCATTAAACAAGGCAATTCATCAAATGAGTCGAAAATAAAGTACCATCTTCCATCCCCGAGCACTTTTTCAAAATATGTATTTAGGAATTCATCTGTAAAGAAATCACCGTCTTCGTAAAGAATAGATTTGATAAAATCAGTCAAATCTTTGCTTTTAGGCAAATTTTTTAAATTCCATTCTTTATTCCATTTTTTTAAGTCAATATAAACGGGGATTTTTTTTGTTTTTTTACACTCATCCAGGAGTTCGAGACACAATTTTCTCAGTGACACACTTTTTCCTGAACCGGGGTCGCCAAGGACAAGGAAAATAGTGTTTTGGCGCTTGTTTTTCTTTAAGCATTTCAAAGGGTCAGCGTATCTCTTTTTTCGCTTTCCGTTAATACATGCCTCAACCTCCGCTTCGACGGGGGTAAATAAACTTTCATTCCAGTTTGTCTTGTTGTTTATATATTCTAATCTTTGTCGAAGCACCTTGCAAAAACTAATACTTTTTTCTGTATAATTTTTTTCTCTGAATTCTGCGATACAGTTTTTTGAATTATATTTTGTATTCAGGTGGTTGTATATAACCAGAATAATATATAATGCCAAAAAAGCAATCCAGAATGTTATCATAAGGGCTGTATGATTGTTAAGGGAATATTTGTTGTCAACACCTAATTTAAGAAATATATATTTAAGAATTTTACTGTATATGTTGTTTAATTTTTTGGCAAATTCGGTGTTTTCAAAACACTCTAAAAAACCGGAAAATAACGATGATGCCATAAGAATTATGTGCCGGACCCCTGCTTTTTCCAAGTTGTTAGCAAGGAATAAAGCCGCAACAATAATAATTGATGTGAAGGTAATCAACTGGGAATTCATGTCGTTTAGCAGACACAATGACAAAATGCTGCTTACAACAGGAATGAGAAAAAGTACAATAATCCAAACGATCTTTTTTTTCATTATTGTCAGTCCTTTCAAAACCAATAAATGGCATTATCATACATTATTATACAGTAAGTCCGTTAATAATACAAGAAATTTACACAAAAGATTACCCCCTGAAAAATACAGTTAATTAAAGATACAAAAAAAGACATCCGTCGGATGTCTTTTTTGGCACCGCCTGCGAGAATCGAACTCACAACTAGCCCTTAGGAGGGGCTTGTTATATCCATTTAACTAAGGCGGCATATGTAATTTTTGATAAAGGCAAATGAATTTACCGTTTCGAGTAATTCGAAACGGTAAATGTCCATTTTACTGATTAGTTAGCCTTGTTAACAACCTGAACGCCCTTGTAATATCCACAGTGCTTGCAAACGATATGTGCTTTA
>SVJI01000101.1 GCA_015069065.1 Oscillospiraceae bacterium
CGCGGAATACATTTTGTGCAGATACCCACGTCGCTTTTAGCAGCAGTTGATTCCTCCGTGGGAGGAAAGACAGGCATAGACCTTAAAAACGGAAAAAATCTGGCAGGGGCGTTTTATCAGCCTGAAATTGTGGTATTTGACCCTGATGTGCTTACAACTCTTCCGGACGGGTATTTTGCTGACGGCATGGCAGAAATTATTAAATATGCCATGATTCGTTCAAAGGGAATTGATGAACTTTTACTTGACAATATCGAAGAAAACCTGATGGAGATAATTGCCAGATGTATAGAGATAAAACGAGATATTGTATCAGAGGATGAGTTCGAGGGCGGAGTACGGCGTATTCTCAATTTCGGGCATACGGCAGGTCATGCCATTGAGGCAGCGGCAAACTTTTCAATTTCGCACGGACGTGCAGTTGCAGTAGGAATGTATATCGTTACCAACGCGTGGGAGAAAAGGGGTTTATGCCAAAAGGGTACTTGTGATAAGCTCGTTGAAATGCTTTGCAAATTCGGACTTGATAAGGAGTGCGGCTATACAGCGGAAAAGCTTACTGATATTGCGCGAAATGATAAAAAGTCAGAGGGTGACGGAGTGCATCTGGTTGTACCTGCTGCGCTTGGAGAATGTGACGTGATAAAGGTATCCATGGACGAACTGCTCCAAATATTCAGGGAGGGAATGGAATAATATGAAGGTTATAATTTCACCGTCGAAGCTTGACGGATGTGTTGAAGCTCCCCCCTCGAAATCCTGTATGCACAGGGCGCTTATATGTGCAGCGGCAGCTGACAGACCTACTAAGATAGTATGTAATTCGTTTTCCAAGGACATAGAGGCGACCATTAACTGCCTTAGTGCTTTGGGGGCGGGGTTTGAATATGACGATAATTCAGTAACGGTTTATCCTGTTTGTTTGGATGACGATATGCATGAATGTGAGCTTCATTGTAATGAGAGCGGTTCAACTCTTCGCTTTATGCTTCCTTTTGCGGCTGCACTCGGAAAAAACTGTGTTTTTACAGGTGCGGAAAGATTGGGGGAAAGACCGTTGCTCCCTCTGTGTGATGCATTGACATCCCACGGAGTAAATGTGAAATGGGAGAAAACCTTTCTCCCCTGTAAGACAGAGGGAAAATTACATGGCGGTGTGTTTGAGATACCTGGCGATATAAGCTCACAATTTATAACAGGGCTGCTTCTTGCACTCGGCGTGGCGGGAGGCGGTGAAATAAAAACCACTACACCGCTCAAAAGCGGCCCGTATATAGATATAACTGTAGATATGCTTCGTACCTTTGGTATAGAAGCCAGGAAAACTGACACAGGGTATATTATCCCTGGCGGGCAAAAATATATTTCCCCCGAAGAACTTATCATAGAGGGGGATTATTCCAACGGTGCATTCTGGCTTGTGGCAGGTGCTATCGGAAGTGAAAATTACATAACCTGTTCTTCTTTGAAAGAAGAAAGCTTTCAGGGGGACAGTAAGATAGTAGAGATTTTAAAATCCATGGGTGCAGATATAAGCCGTAATAAAGACAGTATAACGGTGAGAAAATCGCAGTTAAAGGGTGTTTGTATAGATTGCAGCGATATTCCGGATATTGTCCCGATACTCTGCGTGGCGGCAACGCAGGCAGAGGGAAAGACAGTGTTTAAAAATATAGAAAGGCTGCGTGCAAAGGAGAGCGACCGCGTGCAGACAACTGCAGATATGCTGCAAGGGTTGGGCGGAAAGGTTTCTTTTGATGAAAACACTATGATTGTTGAAAAAAGCACTCTTACAGGCGGAGAGGTTACCAGTGCAAATGACCACCGCATAGCAATGAGCGCGGCAATTGCATCGCTTTTGTGCAGTAGCGACGTCATAATAGATAGTGCAGAGGCGGTAGAAAAATCCTACCCCGATTTTTATGAAAAATTTACCATGCTGGGAGGGAAATACAAATGAGCTTTTCATTCGGCGATAAAATAAGAATAACGATTTTTGGTCAGTCCCATTCAGAACAGATGGGTGTGGTGATTGATGGATTTCCTGCAGGTTTTGAAATAGACGAGAAGAAACTGGCAGACTTTATGGCACGTCGCGCTCCGGGAAATGATGAGTTTTCAACCCCGCGCAAGGAGGGTGACAAGGTACGTTTCGTATCAGGGCTTGTAAACGGAACAAGCTGCGGTGCGCCGATTTGTGCAGTAATTGAAAACACAAACACCCTGTCAAAGGATTATGAGAATCTCAGAGATATTCCGCGTCCCGGTCATGCAGACTTTGCCGCGTGGGCAAAATTTGGCACAAACCGTGATGTGGCAGGCGGCGGACAGTTTTCAGGCAGACTTACCGCAGCAATGTGCATTGCAGGCGGTATATGTATTCAGCTTCTGGAGAAAAAGGGTGTTTATATCGGGGCACATATTGCCTCGGTAGGGAATATAAAGGATACGCCGTTTGACAGTGTCAATGTAACAAAGGATGACTTTGTTGGGCACAAGGACTTCCCTGTAATAGACGACGAATGTGGAGAGCTTATGAAAGAGGAAATCCGCAGTGCAAAGAAAGAGATTGACAGTATCGGCGGAACGGTGGAATGTGCCATATGCGGTCTGCCCGCAGGGTGCGGAGACACCCTGTTCGGAGGTTGGGAAAGTGCGATTTCATCAGCGGTATTTGCAATACCTGCCGTTAAAGGAATTGAATTTGGTGCAGGGTTTGAATCGGCAAGACTTTGCGGAAGCGAAAACAATGACGAGTTTACCATCGCGCCTGACGGTGTTATCCGTACCGTCACGAATAATCACGGAGGGATACTTGGAGGGATTTCCTCAGGCATGCCGATAATTTTCAGGGCGGCGTTTAAACCGACTCCCTCTATCGGTAAAGAACAAGGGAGTGTATCTCTCTCTCAAAATGAAAATACTACCCTTACTATTAACGGAAGACATGACCCGTGTATTGTTAAACGCGCGGTAGTATGTGTTGAGGCAGCAGCGGCACTTGTTGCTGCAAATATGATGCTGTAAGGAAAGGAAGAATTAAAATGAATCTTGAACATTGCAGACAGGAAATAGATGCTATAGATAAGGAACTTGTGCAGCTCTTCGTTAAAAGGATGAATGTGGCAAAGGATGTTGCCGCATATAAAAAGGAAACAGGCATGAATGTATATGACGCGGAAAGGGAAAGAAAGCTCCTTGAAAAGGTGGAGGAGAACGCAGGGGAGGAGTACGGTGATTATGCCAGAAGACTTTACAGCTCCATTCTGGACCTGAGCCGTACATATCAGAGTAAGTCACTTGCACCGAGGTCAGGACTTTCAGAAGCTATAGAAAAGGCTATGAAAGATACACCGCAGCTTTTTCCCGAAAAGGCGATTGTTGCCTGTCAGGGTGTTGAGGGGGCACATTCCTCTGCTGCGTGCCAGAAGCTTTTTGAAAAACCCTCTATCATGTACTGCAATTCCTTTGAGGCGGTTTTTCAGGCAGTTGAAAGCGGATTGTGCAGCTACGGTGTAGTACCGCTTGAAAACAGCAGT
The DNA here is from genome assembly GCA_015069065.1 of Oscillospiraceae bacterium. Lineage (GTDB taxonomy): Bacteria > Bacillota > Clostridia > UMGS1883 > UMGS1883 > UMGS1883. The sequence continues at coordinate 3,540 of SVJI01000101.1, forward strand.
GCTGGTAGTGTTACTCAAATATATAACCTTATGAGTGAACATAAATTCAGTATTGTGCGCAGCACAAAAATGCAGATAGAGCATAGTCTGCTTTCAAAGCGCGGAGTGAAAAAGGATGATATAAAGGAGATTTTTTCTCATCCTCAGGCGATAAGTCAGTGCAGCGAATTTCTCCAATCTTTGGGTAAGGATGTAAAAATTACGGAATGTGCTAACACTGCACTTGCCGCAAAACTGGTGTCAGAATCACCCCGCAGTGACGTGGCGGCACTTTCTTCTGAAACCTGCGCTCCGCAGTATGGATTGCAGGTGATTAAGCCTTGCGTGCAGAATACAAAAAATAACTATACACGTTTTATCTGCTTCTCAAAAAAGCTTGAGATTTATCCCGGAGCGGACAGAACAAGTCTGCTGCTCAGAACACCTCACAGGGCAGGTGCGCTCTACAGTGTTATAGCAAATTTCTATTCTCTGGGAATCAATATTATAAAGCTTGAAAGCCGTCCTATACCGGAAAGTGATTTCGAGTTCATGTTCTATTTTGATATTGATGTATCCGTATATTCCGACAAGCTGCCGACAATTATTGACCAGCTGGAATATTCCTTGGGTACGCAGAACATTAAGTATCTGGGCAGCTACAGAGAAGCGTAAAAGGATTTGATATAATGAAATGTTACCTTATAGCAAAGAAACTGTCTCATTCATTTTCAAAACCAATCCATAATGCACTTGCAGATTATTCATATGAATATAAGGAGCTTGACGAAAGTGAGCTTTGCAATTTTTTTGCAGAAAAGGATTTTGACGGGCTTAATGTTACAATCCCGTATAAAACTGCGGTGATGCAATATCTGGACGAAATTTCTCCCGAGGCAGAGAAGATAGGCGCAGTAAATACCGTGGTAAACCGCGGCGGCAGATTATGCGGATACAACACTGATTATTATGGATTCTGTTACCAGATTAAAGAATCGGGCGCAGAAATAAACGGTAAGGAAGTTGTAATACTGGGCAGTGGTGGTGCTTCAAAAACAGTGATGTGTGTTTGTAATGATATGGGTGCAAAGAGCGTGCGTACAGTATCCTCGGCAGAGCTTCGCTCGGGCGATGTGGAAAAATATCTGAACGGACAGATTGTCGTAAATGCAACGCCTGTGGGAATGTATCCTGATACAGGGGTTGCTCCTGTTGATATACGTAAATTTAAAGACTGTGAAGCGGTGCTTGATTTGGTATATAATCCATCCTGCACAAAAATTATTTTTGATGCAAAAGAATGTGGCATTAAGGCGGTAAACGGACTGGGTATGCTTGTGGCACAGGCAAAGAGGGCGTGTGAGATATTCACAGACAGAGTTATAGATGATGCTGAAATTTCTAAAATACGTTCCCAAATTGAAAAGCAAACAAAGAATATTGTCCTTATAGGGATGCCAGGATGCGGAAAATCCTCTGTAGGAAAAGAATTGGCGAGGCTTTTAGGCAGAGAGTTTTTTGACAGTGACGATGAAATTGCAAAAAGGGGAAAAACTCCTGCTGAGCTTATTGAAAAATACGGAGAGGAACATTTTCGCAGCATTGAGAGAGAGGTTCTTTCGGAGCTTTGTAAAAAAAGTGGATGCGTGATTGCCACAGGTGGCGGCGCGGTAACGAAGAAATGCAATGAGTATGTTATAAAACAGAATTCTTTTGTCGTGTTCATAAACAGACCGGTAAAAAATCTGGCAACTGACGGCAGACCTCTTTCACAGGGCGGGATTGAAAGACTGGAGAAATTGTTTAAGGAAAGACTTCCTCTTTACAGAAATATATGCGATATAGAGGTAGAGTCAATGAGAAGCTGGCAGGAAACTGCACAGGCTATACTGAATAAAAGGTGATAAAGATGA
>SVJI01000102.1 GCA_015069065.1 Oscillospiraceae bacterium
ATTTTTCGCCCAGTTCCTCCTCGAAGCGCTCGATTATCCCGTCTATTGCTCCGGCATTACCGTAGAGTATGCCGCTCTTTATACTGTCAATTGTATTACTGCCGATTCGCTTTTTCGGTTTTTCAAAGGCTACCTTCGGCAGCTGCGAGGTGCGCCCGATCAACGCGTCATGAGATACTGCAACACCCGGGAGGATTGCACCGCCAAGATACTGTTTCTGCTTGTTTATTACAGAAATCGTCGTAGCAGTACCCATGTCAATAACAATCTGCGGAACACTGTACTCCTCCACACTGGCAACAGCGTCAACCACTAAATCACTTCCGAGCTGTGCAGGATTATCGATAACAATGCTTACCCCTGTCTTAATTCCCGGTCCGACAACCATGACGTCTATCTTACAAAGCTTTTCTATAGCCTCTTTTACGATACTCGTTACCGATGGCACAACCGATGATATTATCGCTCCGTCTATATTTTCATGGTCAATTCCGTACATATCAAACGCTGTTTTAAACAATACGGAATACTCAAGCCTTGTTGCCCTGTGGGCTGTGGAAAGCCTTTCTCTGAAAAGAATATTCTTCCCATCCACACAGCCTGCAACTATGTTGGTGTTTCCTATATCTACAACTAAAATCATAATTTACCTGTCCTTATCTTTACTAACTACTTTTATAATATACACTATCGCAGGTGCAAATATAATGTTAACTGCCATTTCAACAAGGAAATTTGCGCCAACCAATACAAATATCATAAATTTGCCCAAGTCTACTCCTCCGCCTGCAAGGTGAGCAACTGCATCCATGAGGAAAAGCTTGCAGCCCAGTAAAAATATTCCTGTATTAACCACGGGACAGATAAGAGATGCTGCCACTGCTGCAAAATAGGGTTTTTTGATAGTTTTGCAAACAAGCTCATACACAAGTCCCGCAGCAAAGCCGCAGCCTGCCCCTTTGAGCAAAACCGTCAGAACTGTTCCCACAACGCTGAACTGCAAGAAAATCGCTGCATCACCGCTTGCAAGAACTGCACCGCCAAATACAAAGCCTAACCATGCACCCATTCCTTTTCCACAGGTTACTGCACCAATTACAATCGGAATTAGTACCGGTGAAATTGAAAAAGTGCCGAATTTGATAGCCGCCCCCATAAACTGCAGTACAAATACAAGCGCCGTTAAGAGCGAGCCGACAACCATTGTTTTTGTTGTCATTTTTGTTCTTTCCATATTAAATTCCTCCTTGTTATTATTCCCCATAAGGGGATACAATACAAATACACAGGTATAATACCATAACTTTTTTTATTTGTACAGTTTTTTTAGTAAAAAAATAAAAATCAAGCTGCAAAACATTAAACAGCTTGATTTTTTAATTCAGATTACACTTTTAATCGTCAAAATCATCCTCTGGAAATCCTCCGCCCAAAAACCATTCAGGCATAAACCCCGGCGGGTACAAAAAAGCAGAATCTTCTGCGGGCAATGGCTCCTGAATTGGTATATCAACTCCCAACGGAGGCAGAAAAGACCTTGGCACCGCATAAGTTATGTAACACATAGCCTGATTGTTTTCCATACATATCACCTCACACTAATTATATGACAATAATTATTTAATATTGCCTTTTTTGGAAAATAGGTGTATAATCTAATACAAATGGAGATAAAAACAGGAGGTTTTGAGTATATATGAGTAGTGAGATTAAAAGTCAGGCTGCAAAAGCTGCCGCTGAACTTATAGAAGCCGCAGGACTTAAAAAAGGAGATATTTTTGTTGTAGGCTGCTCCTCCAGCGAAGTTTGCGGTGAAAAAATCGGCACTCTCTCAAACTATGAGATAGGCGGAGAGGTGTTCCGTGGAATTTATGAAGTCCTTTTGGAAAAGGGCATATATCTGGCAGCGCAGTGCTGCGAGCATCTGAACAGAAGCGTTGCCATAGAACGTGAATGTATGGAAAAGTACAATCTGGAGGAGGTTTGCGCCGTACCGATGCCCAAGGCAGGCGGTTCCTTTGCCGCAAATGCATACAGAGCCTTTAAAGACCCTGTACTGGTTGAATCCATACAGGCACACGCCGGAATCGATATTGGCGGAACTCTTATCGGTATGCATCTTCGGCGCGTATGCGTTCCTGTACGGTTAAGCGTGAAAAAAATCGGTGAAGCTCCTATAATTTGTGCAAAGACACGTCCCCGACTTATAGGCGGTGAACGCACAGTGTACAATTTCGTTGAAGATGTTGTAAGATAAGGAAGGCAGTAAGAAAGGCAGTATTTTTATGGGTAAGACAAAAAAGGCACCAACCTTTTTGATGAATGTAATAACGATTATTTTTGCGCAAATCGCCGTGAAGCTGCTCGGATTCGCCTACAGAATGGTAATAACCAACATTGACGGCTTCGGCGATATGGGTAACGGCTACTATAATTTTGGTTACCAGATATACACACTGCTTCTGGCAATCAGCTCCATAGGTATCCCGAACGCAATTTCAAAGCTCGTTTCGGAAAGATGTGCTCTCGATGATTACCGTGGTGCTATGCGTATTTTCCGTATCGCATTGATACTTTTCTTCTTTGTCGGGGCATTTTTCGGGGCGGTGATGTTCTTTGGTGCTGAGTTTATTGCAACTTCAATACTTGATGCACCACTTGCAAAATATACGATTAAGGTTCTCTCCCCTGCACTGATATTTGTATCAGTGTCAAGTGTCATCAGGGGATTTTTTGCAGGTCAGCATAATATGCAGGCTACAAACACAAGTCAGGTTCTCGAGCAATTTTTAAAGAGTCTTTCAACAATACTTATTGTTATCTCGATGGCAGGCTCGAAACCCGAATACATGGCAGCAGGTGCGACACTTGCCACCACGATATCCACATTCCTCAGCTGCATATATCTTTTCATTTTCTACAGGGCAAACGCAAAGGGAATAAAAGAAAAGCTTACCGCCGCCCCCGCGTTAAAAATTCAGGGCAGCAGTCTTAAAATAGCTAAAATGATTCTCTATGTATCTGTACCGATTTCACTGGGTTCAATTGTGGCATCACTTAACAGAATCTTAGATATAATTACGGTTGTGCGCGGAGTCAAAATTGCACTTGCAGGTGTGTTTGCCGACATCGTTCTTCTGGGGGATGAGGCTGTACGCCTGAGCGGTATTTTAAGTAAAACTGATGTTTTGGTAAACTTGCCGTTGGCACTTAACACAGCATTCGCGACAGTGCTTGTTCCAACAGTTGCAGGGGCACTTGCGATTAAGGATTATGACACAGCACGTCAAAAAATCTCGTTTTCCATGCTGATTTCCGTTGTAATTGCACTTCCCTGTACGATAGGCTACATGGTGCTTTCCAAGCCTATTTTACAATTGATTTATCCTAACGCAAGCGATGGCGCATTACTCTTTACCATGGTCGCACCCACAGTTTTTTTCTCTGCCATGAGTCAGACTATCTACGGCTCACTGCAGGGCATGGGGAAAATCTTCGTACCTGCGCTGAGTGTACTGGCGGGGGGACTTGTCAAGCTGATACTTAATCTGCTTCTCATCCCTATTCCCTCAATAAATATTTACGGTGCACCCATAGGCAGTATCGCCTGTCAGGCAATTGCATTTTTTATAAGCTTTGGTGTTCTACGGAAAAATCTTACAATGTCACTGGACTTTAAAAAATATTTTCTGAAGCCCTTTGCTGCAGCCGTTATAATGGGCGGCGTAGTCTTTGCATCATACCTCATACTGAATGTATTAGGAAATACCGCGGCAACTCTCCTATCAATTATAATCGGCGGAGCGGTATATTTTTTACTCACAGGAATTTTCGGGGTTTTCAGCAAAGAAGAGCTATGCTCCCTGCCCATAATCGGAAAAAGATTTAAGAGATAAAAAAAGTCGGAGAAATATTTTTCTCCGACTTTTTTTATCTCTTAAATACATTCGTTTTACCAAGTGCCTTTGCTAAAATCACACCAAGCACCCCGCAGGAAATAAGTTCCCCGACAAATATTGTGAAGAACAGAAACGAGTATCCCTCGCCCACTCCGTACGCTATTTTCAGTACAAATGGTATTATAACCGTATTTGACACAATCGGAAACATTGCCCCAATATACGGATTTTTCCCGAAGCGGTATGTTCCCAACGCCCCGATAAACGTGGCAAATGAACCAAATACAATATCCCACACTGCTGCACCTGTCAAAAGATTTGCAGCCATACACCCTATAAAAAGCCCGGGCACTGCCGCTTGAGTAAACATCGGCAGAATGGTAAGCGCCTCCGAAAATCTTACCTGTATAACCCCACTGGCAAGACCTAATGCACTGCTGATGTATGTAAGTGCTACATACAGTGCGGCAATCAGCGCACTTTGTGTTAAAAAATGTGTTTTCCTGTTCATTATTCATTTCTCCTTAGTTTTGATTTGCGGCAACAGTGCCGCGACGAGGATGGTTACGAACTCGTCTTTTAATAATTTTTTACTTTCTCTTACCGGACATATCCTCTGTCAAGGTAACGCTTACAACTTTTTCTGCTTTTCCACGCATGATTGTTACGCTGACCCTGTCACCCGCTTTATGTTTGTCACGGATTTTATTCATCTGTGTTGCAGACGTTACAGGCGTACCGTCAAACTTAAGTATAATATCACCGCGACTCAGCCCTGCATTGGCTGCACCGCTGCCCTCGGTAACACTCATTATATAAAGTCCGTAATCAACGAGCAAATTATTATAATATGCCAGTTCAGGTGTTATCTCCCTAACGCTTACTCCTATCATAGGTCTGCCCTTAACATAACCGTACTTTGTCAAATCCTGTACGATAGGCACTGCCTCGTTCATTGGAATTGCAAAGCCGAGCCCCTCTGCGGCATCATCCACAAGCTTGACACTGTTTATACCTATAACCTCGCCATACTTGTTAATCAACGCACCACCGCTGTTACCGGGGCTTATCGCAGCGTCCGTCTGGATAAGTGTCATGTCGCGCTGTCCCACAGTCATAGTACGGTTAACACCGCTTATTACACCTGCGGTAACTGTACCGAAAAGCTCACTGGCGAGGGGATTTCCTATCGCTACGGCAAGCTCGCCCACCTCAACCTCATCGGAGTCTCCGATTGTTGCAACGTGAAGCTCCTCTTTAGCGGATATTTTTATAACGGCTATGTCTGTTTTTTCATCGCCGCCCACTACAGTTGCATCGTACTCATTTCCACTGGTAAGCTTAACCTTTATGGAGGAGCTTCCCTCTATAACATGATAGTTTGTAACGATATGTCCTTTTGCATCAATTATGATGCCGCTGCCGCTTGATTGAGCCGTTTGTGAACCAAAGTAGCTCTGCACAACACTGGAGCATGAAATACCTACGATAGAGGGACCGACATGTTTTGCGATTTCCTCAACGG
>SVJI01000103.1 GCA_015069065.1 Oscillospiraceae bacterium
TCAATAAGCGCCTGTAAATTCGTTCCTCCACCGGAAACCAGAACCGCTATACGCTTTAGCATATAACCACGCTTTCCTCACTCTTGATGATTTCACCGATTATGTATGCATCCTCGCCGTTTGCACGGAGAATTTCCAGTGCCTTATCAGCCTCATCCTTGGAAACAACAACGCTCATACCAACACCCATGTTAAAGGTATTGAACATATCGCGCTCTGATATATTGCCCTCTTTAGCGATAAGGTCAAAAATGGGAAGAATACGAACTGCACTCTTTTCAATTTTTGCACCCATACCCTTGGGAAGGCTGCGGGGAATATTTTCATAGAAGCCACCGCCTGTAATATGTGACACTGCCTTAACTGTAACAGCATCAAAAAGTGCAAGCATGGGCTTAACATAAATTCTGGTTGGTGTAAGGAGTGTTTCTCCTATGCTCTTACCGCCAAGTGCCTCAACAGGAACAGTAATATCTCTGTTCTCTACGTCAAATACCTTTCTCACAAGGGAGAAGCCGTTTGAATGAACACCGCTGGAGGGAAGAGCGATAATAACATCGCCCTCAGTAACCTTTGAATTATCAAGGACCCTTGACTTATCAACCGCACCTACTGAGAAACCTGCAAGGTCATATTCCTCCACGCTGTAGAATCCGGGCATTTCGGCAGTTTCTCCGCCAACAAGCTCACATCCTGCCTGAACACAGCCCTCTGCAATACCTGAAACGATTTCTGCTATTTTCTCAGGATAGTTCTTTCCGCAGGCAATGTAGTCAAGGAAAAGAAGCGGCTTTGCACCGCAGCAAATAATATCATTAACACACATGGCGACACAGTCGATACCTACAGTATCATGCTTGTCCAGAATAAAAGCAAGCTTAAGCTTCGTACCTACACCATCGGTACCGCTTACAAGCACAGGATGGGGCATATTTGTTATATCAAGTTCAAACAAGCCGCCAAAGCCGCCGATGTCGGAGCTTTTTCCGTTCACCATGGTTCTCGCAATATGTTTTTTCATAAGTTCTACCGCACGGTAGCCTGCTGTAATGTCAACACCTGCTGCTGCGTAACTTGCTGATTGTGATTTTGAATTCATAATATATTCTCCTTTCAATTAACCCTTACCGTTCCAACAATATGTGCAGAGCTTACAAGGCTCAAGTCCTATCGCCTCAATTGTTCCCTCGATTGACTGGAATTCCAGCGAAGCAAACTTAAAGTTCTCTGCTATTTTCTTTCTAAGCGACTTACCTCTTTCTGTAGAGGCATCGCCGTATTCATCAATATATTTTAATCCTTCTTCACCCTCAAGCTCGACTATTGTACGTCTCGCTATAAGCTCCATCTCACTTGTGGCACGGCTGAAGTTAAGATATTTACAGCTATACATAACGGGCGGGCAGGCACTGCGCATATGCACCTCTTTAGCACCGTTTGAATAAAGGAAATCCACCGTCTCCTTAAGCTGAGTTCCACGTACAATTGAGTCATCAACAAACAACAGTTTTTTATCAACGATTAAATCATGTACAGGAAGCTGCTTCATTTTAGCTACACGCGCGCGTTCTGTCTGTTTTGGGGTAGTAAAGCTTCTCGCCCATGTGGGGGTGTATTTTATGAAAGGACGTGCAAACGGTATGTCACATTCATTTGCATAGCCAATGGCATGGGGGGTGCCTGAATCGGGTACACCGCTTACGTAATCGAGGCTTTCTGCATTCTTACATTCCTTATCATTTTTTGCCATTATACGACCGTTGCGGTTACGCATTACCTCAACATTAACACCCTCGTATATAGAGTTGGGATAACCGTAATAAGTCCACAGGAAAGAGCATATCTTCATCTCTTTACCGGGGGCGGCAAGCTGTGTCAGTTCAGTTGCACTGAACTCTACGATTTCACCAGGTCCCAGTTCCCTCTCCAGTTCATAGCCGACCTTTTGACAGGCAAAGGACTCAAAGGATGCACAATATCCGTCCTCCGACTTTGCGATATGAATGGGAGTTCTTCCCAATCTGTCACGCGCGGCTATAATATTTCCGTTATCCTTTAATATCAGAACTGATGCAGAGCCATCAATAACACTCTGCGCGAACTTAATACCATCCACGAAACTGCTTTTCTGGTTAATAAGTGCTGCAAAAAGCTCTGTGGAATTTACCTTACCCCCTGTCATTGCGTCAAAATGACCGCCGCTGAAAGAAAGGTACTGGTCTATAAGTTCCTCCAGATTATTTATAACACCCACAATACAGATAGCATATATTCCGAGATTTGACCTGATAAGAAGCGGCTGCGGGTCACTGTCACTTATACAACCTATGGCCGAGGTTCCCTGCATCTCATCAAAAATGTGGTCAAACTTTGTACGGAACGGAGAATTTTCTATATTCTTAATCTGCCGCTGCAGACCTATCTCCTTATCGTATGCTGCCACGCCGCCTCGTTTAATGCCGAGATGGGAATGATAGTCTGTCCCGAAAAATACGTCTGTTAAAGCATCATTCTTACTTGATACGCCAAAAAATCCACCCATTAGATTACTCCTTTATACTAAGGCACACTGTGCCGTAAACTGACTGAAATTAGTTGTTAAACTTTTCCTCAACTGCCTTATTTTTCTCAAGCACTTTTTCTGATGCCGCCTTTCTGGAAGCATCCAGCTTATCTACCAGAGCTTCGTCAGAGGTTGCAAGAATCTGTATAGAAAGCAAAGCGGCATTGGCAGCACCGTCGATAGCAACTGTTGCTACAGGTATGCCTGAGGGCATCTGTACAGTTGACAAAAGTGCGTCCAAGCCGTCAAGTGTAGATGATTTTACAGGGATTCCTATTACAGGCAGAGTTGTATTTGCGGCAATGGCACCTGCAAGGTGTGCTGCTTTACCTGCAGCAGCAATGATTGCACCAAAGCCGTTCTTACGCGCATTTTTAGAAAACTCCGCTGCCTGAATGGGAGTTCTGTGTGCAGAAAATACATGTACCTCATAAGGTACACCAAATTCCTTTAAAGTATCTATCGCTTTTTCAACAACGGGCAAATCACTGTCAGAGCCCATGATAATACCAACTTTTTTCATAATTTAATCATTCCTTTCATGATAGTTGCCGCCCAGGCGGAAATAAATTTCCGAAACGCAAAAAATGGCGCACCTGCTGCGTCGCTGCAGAACAGATACGCCCAGACGGTCGGCAAAAAACGCTTTTTGCTCCCATGCGGTTAGGTCCGCTTTTCCGTCAGTCACAAAAAGCCACGTTCACAGATATTATTATACCAATTTTTCAAAAACTTTGTCAAGGGTAAAACCGATAATTTTCGGCAAATATTTGCTTTTATCACCACAAAGAAAAATAAGGCTGCCGAGGCAGTCTTATTTTTCCTTAAAAATCATAAAATCAGAGCAAAAATCAACGGAATTGTTATACAGGAAAGCAGATGGGATATTATCGCCATACCTGCCCCGACAGAGGTATCTTTTCCGTATGCGTTGGGAATTACAATCGTGTTAAGTCCCAGCGGCATCGCAAGTGAACACAGTGCGCATATAAACAGTGTGCGGCTAAGATGCAGATACGGTGATAAAAGTAAAAACACCAGCGGAATTATAACTAGCCGTATTATGGACACTGTGTAAATTTTCATATCTGTAAAGGTTTTCTTCATGCTGATTGATGAAACGGTAATTCCTGTCAGAAGCATTGCCATGGGCGACATACAATCGCCTGATACGCTGACAACCGATTCAAACCATGCCGGTAGTCGAAGCCCTGAAAGTCCTATTATACTGCCGACTATCATGGCAAAGAACATGGGGTTAATAAATGCCTTTAACCTTTTTCTGAGAGTTTGCTTTCCGTCACAATCGGCAATTAAAAGCACAGGCACACCCCAAAGGTAAATCATCGTCCACAACGGTAGTGTGAATATAATATATTCCAGAAATATGTCTGGAAAAAGTGCATTTACAACGGCGTTTCCCATGAAACCGAAATTTGAAAATGCAAGTCCGTATGTATATATATTCTGCTCGTACTTATTCTTTGTCACGCATCTGGATATTAGCATAGATAAGGGCATTATAACAATTATCATCACCAGACTTACTGCGAGTATTTTCCACGCGGATTCAAACTGTTTCACGGTAAAGTTTTTGATAAATGTATTGAATACAAGTGCGGGAACAAACAGCGTGTTTTCAAGCTTTGCAATAACTGTTCCTGAATTTTCGGGGATAACCTTATACTTTGCAAATAAAAATCCCAAGACTATAAAAGAAAACAGAAATGCGGTCTGATTCAATGTTGATGAAAAAACGTTCATTACTTACCTCTTAATGGGGCATATCCCCTATTTTTAATATCTTATTTCCTTTAAAATTCTGTTTCGCTTTTCTACGTATTCGGAAAAATCGTCATACTTCATGGATGCCAGAGTCATCATGAGAGCATCCACGATACAAAAGTGGGCTATGCGTGCCGACACTGCCTCCACAGGATAATTCTCCTCGTCCGAATAGACAATCAGCTTCTCGTCACACTCACGGCTGAGGGTACTTCTCGAAAAGCTTGTTATCGCGAGGGTTTTTGCACCTGATTCCTTTGCATGGCGCAATGCATCGACTACGGCTTTTGTTTCTCCGCTGTGGGAAATTCCAATCACCACATCGTTTTCACCTGTATTCATGGCGGCAACATTCATGTAAAGTATGTCAGTATAGGCATACGCATGAAATCCAAGCTGTGAAAATCTGTAGTGCGCATCGTTTGCAACAACGGACGATGTTCCTACACCGAAAATGAATATTCTCTCAGCATTAAAAAGCTTTTGTGCAATGGAAGTTATACTTTCAAAGTCCATCATTTCAATGGTATTATGCAAAGCTCCTATCCCCGATGAGAAAACCTTCTTAAAAATATCCTCTGCAGTGTCGCAGGGTGAAAATGACGGCAGTATGCCCCCTGTTGTTGATTTATGAACCTCTCCCGCCAGAGAAATTTTCAAATCTGAAAAGCCCTTTAGACCAACTGACTTACACAGTCTGATAACTGCCGACGGAGCAGTAGAGCAACTATCTGCCAATTCCTTTGCCGTCATACGGACAACCTTTTCGGGATTTGAGAGAATGTATGACGCGAGTTTTTTCTCGGTTTCCGTAAGTTTTTTATATACATTGTGTATTTGTGAAATCGCCATAAAAAACTCCTTTAAAATTTTATTCTACTTAAAATAAACATCTTAGAATTTATTTCTATTATATTACTCTGCGCTATTGTTGTCAAGTAAAAGCTGTATATTTTTCCTATCTCTAAAAACAAAAGTACTGTAAAAAAACAGACTTTTTTACAGTACTTTTGCTTTTAATTAAAGTTTTGAAAAACAATT
>SVJI01000104.1 GCA_015069065.1 Oscillospiraceae bacterium
TTCTTTCGTAGCTTTCAAATAATGCCATTTTAAAATCCCCCTCTCTTATTCTTCACGCGGGTCAATAACTTTAACCGCGTCATCAAATCTACCGTACTGACCTGTAGCCTTTTCAAGAGCCTCGTTAGCGTCAGCACCCTTACGGATAGCTTCCATCATCTTTCCGAGGTGAACGAACTTATATCCGATAACCTGATTGTCAGCATCAAGAGCCATCTTTGTTATGTAACCCTCAGCAAGCTCAAGGTATCTGGGTCCCTTAGCTTTTGTGCTGAAGAGTGTACCAACCTGACTGCGAAGTCCTTTACCGAGGTCCTCAAGACCTGCACCTACAGGAAGACCGCCCTCAGAGAAAGCTGTCTGTGTTCTTCCGTAAACAATCTGGAGGAAAAGCTCTCTCATAGCTGTGTTGATAGCATCACAAACGAGGTCTGTGTTAAGAGCCTCGAGAAGAGTCTTTCCGGGAAGAATTTCAGATGCCATAGCAGCTGAATGTGTCATACCTGAGCAGCCGAGTGTCTCAACAAGAGCCTCTTCGATAATACCGTTCTTTACATTCAGTGTAAGCTTGCAGGCACCCTGCTGGGGAGCACACCAGCCAACGCCGTGTGTAAGACCGTTAATGTCAGTAATCTGAGTGGAATGTGTCCATGTGCCTTCCTGAGGGATGGGCGCACACTTGTGACCAACACCCTTGGCAACAACGCACATGTTTTCAACTTCATGTGAATAGTTCATATTCTAAACTCCTTTCGATTTTAACTCACACTATTTTATCATTATTTTAATATCGAATCAAGAGCAAAGTTGGTTTTTTTATCTTTTTTTGGCAAAAAAACACCGCTCGGTATAACCCAAGCGGTAAAAATAAATTATATTCTCATATTGACTGCATGTATTATAAGGTCCACAGTACCCTCTATTCCCAGAGCACTGCTGTCTATGCAAAGGTTGTATGTAGTAGCCTTGCCCCATGTGCGGTCTGTGTAATAGGTATAATACTTTGCGCGCTTTTTATCAATTTTTGAAATGTGGTTTTGAATTTCAGCGTCGCTCTTACCCGCCAGAATAGACCTTTTTCTTTCCACCTTATCTTTCATCGGTGCGCTGATAAACACTTTGAAGCAATCGGGGTTATCATCTAAAATAAAGTCAGCACATCTTCCAACGATGATGCAGCTGCCCTTTTGGGCAATGTCGCGGATGACATCTGCCTGTGCTATGTATATGCGGTCAGACATGGGCATCTGATATATGTCAAAAATATTGGAGGATGAGAAAGCGGGGAATGAGTGCTGTTCGTCATATTTTTCGACGATGCTTTTCTCCAGATTGGTTTTTTCTGCGGTGTGCATAATAAGCTCTTTGTCATAAAAAGGGATATTAAGCTTCTCAGAAAGCCTTAAGCCTATTTCTCGTCCGCCGCTGCCGAATTCACGACCGATAGTAATAATAACCTTTTTCATATTAAACCTCCTTTTAACCGACTTTTGCACAAGACGACACGCCCCAGGTGTGCGGAATCTGTACTGTATCAGTTTACTGTATTATAGCATGAATCGTGCAAAAAAACAAGTGTTTTTAATTTTGTTTAGATTTTTTTGTTGATATTTAAAAAAAACTGTGGTATCATATACTCTGTGATTATTTGCGGTAGCATTGCCGGTTATATATTATATTTCCGGCATGGCGTAAAATTACGGTTTTTTTACGGAATTTTACGGTGCGCACTATCAGCCCGCGGTAGATTATGCGCATTTATATTTTGTGGGCAGAAAGGCTATGACCGTAGTATGGCAAACACTGAAAGAAAAGTCGGCACAGTATCGCGTGGTATTCGTTGTCCCATTATCCGTGAGGGGGATGACCTTGCAGCGATTGTAACACAGAGTGTACTTGAAGCAGCGCAGAGTGAGGGGTTCGAGCTTCGCGACCGCGATGTTATTTCTATAACAGAGTCGATTGTTGCACGTGCTCAGGGTAATTATGCTTCTGTTGAGGATATAGCACAGGATGTCCGTGCAAAGCTGGGTGGAAAGACAGTGGGTGTTATTTTCCCGATTTTGTCAAGAAACCGTTTTGCAATCTGTCTTAAAGGTATTGCAATGGGTGCAGAGAAGGTAGTTCTCATGCTTAGTTATCCCTCTGACGAGGTTGGTAATGAGCTTGTAAGCCTCGACAAAATTGACGAAGCAGGTGTAAATCCCTATTCGGATGTTTTGACCTTGGAGCAGTACAGACAGTATTTCGGTGTGAATAAGCATGAATTTACCGGTGTGGATTATGTTGACTATTACAGTGAGGTTGTACGCGAGTGCGGCGCAGAGGTAGAGATTATCTTTGCTAATCAGCCTAAGGCGATTTTAGATTATGCAGACTGCATTATAAACTGTGACATACACACAAGGGCACGCACTAAGAGAATTCTTAAGGCGGCAGGGGCTAAGGTTGTGTGCGGTCTTGATGATATTCTCAATGCTCCGGTAAACGGCAGCGGATGTAATGAAAAGTATGGTCTGCTCGGTTCAAATAAGTCAACCGAGGATAAGATTAAGCTTTTCCCCAGAGAGTGTCAGGATTTAGTTCTCGATATTCAGTCCAGAATTCTTAAGGAAACAGGAAAGCACGTTGAGGTAATGGTTTACGGTGACGGTGCATTTAAAGACCCCAAGGGAAAGATTTGGGAGCTTGCCGACCCTGTTGTTTCTCCTGCACATACAGACGGACTTATCGGTACGCCTAATGAACTTAAGCTTAAGTATCTAGCAGACAATGATTTCAAGGAGCTTTCCGGTGAAGAGCTTAAGAAGGCTATTTCAGAGAGCATCCGTGCGAAGAAGGATGACCTTGTAGGAAACATGGCATCTCAGGGAACAACCCCCAGACAGCTTACAGACCTTATAGGCTCACTTTGTGACCTTACAAGCGGCAGCGGTGACAAGGGTACACCTGTTGTTCTGGTTCAGGGATACTTTGATAATTATACAAACTAAATATAATAAAAATCTGGAATCCGTTATGAATACGGATTCCTTTTTTTGTACCATAAAAATTTAAAAAAATAGGGAAAATTTGTCGGCAACATATTGAAATTAAAACTAAAGTAAGATATAATATGATACAATGGGAAAAATTGATGTTGGTTGATTGTGTAATTAAACTTTACATAATTTATGTAAACTAAAGTTTACATACCAACCGGATAAACATAGGAGGTAGAGAAATGGGTTCAATTGAAAAAGTATCCGACCTTCTTGCCAAAAAGGCAGAGCTTGCTTTTGGCGGCGGAAAGGAAAAACAGGAAAAGCAAAAACAAAACGGCTCAATGACCGCACGGGAAAGAATCAATGCTCTCTTGGACGAGGACAGCTTCGTTGAAATCGGTGCATTTGTTTCTGCCAGAAATGAGGATACTGCCGCTGATGGAGTCGTTACCGGTTACGGTACGATTGATTCAAGACTGGTGTATGTGTATTCTCAGGATGTTACCGTTTTAGGCGGTGCGATGGGCGAGATGTACGCTGACAAGGTTTGCAAGGTGATTGACATGGCTTCCAAGATGGGCGCGCCTGTTATTGGAATGCTTGACTCAAACGGTGTAAGACTTGGCGAGGGTACAATGGCACAGAATGCCATGGGTAAGATTCTCAACGCTGTTGCATCTATCAGCGGTGTAGTTCCCAATATCAGCATCGTTTTCGGTAATTGTGCCGGAGGCAGTGCAATCGCCGCTGCGATGAGCGATTTTGTTATTATTAACGAGAAGAACGGAAAAATGTTTGTCAACGGTCCCGACGTTGTTGAAGCAACAGAGGGCAAGGTTCCTGCAGTTGATGCAGCGGGCAGCGTTAATGAAAGCGGTAATGCGCATTTCGTTGGAGAGGATGACGCTTCCTGTATCGGACTGGCAAAGCTTCTTCTTTCATACCTTCCGTCAAACAATCTTTCCGATGCGTTTGAATACGAAACAGCAGATGACCTTAACCGTCCCTGTGAAATCCTTGACAACATTGATGCTATCGAGGATGCGAGGGTGGTTGTTGCGGAAATCGCTGATGATAAAGCTTACTTTGAAATTCAGGCAGAGTATGCAAACGAGGCATCCGTTGGATTTATCCGTGTTAACGGTTCCAGCGTGGGTGCTGTTGCTGTAAGCGGTGCTCCTCTTACAGGAAGAGCAGTGCAGAAAATTGCCAGATTTGTGCGTTTCTGTGATTGCTACAATATCCCTGTACTTACTGTTACAGATGTTGACGGCTTCAAGGTAAGTGCTGCAGAGGAAAACTGGGGTCTTTCCAGAAAGTGTGCAGAGCTTATCTATGCATTCAGCGAGGCAACTGTTGCAAAGGTTAACCTGATTGTTAAAAAGGCTTACGGAACTGCTGCAGTGCTTCTTAATTCAAAGCAGGCAGGTGCAGACCTCGTGCTTGCATATCCCTCTGCCGAGATGGCGCCTCTGGCACCCGGTGCAGGCGTAGCTATGCTCTATGGTGACAAGTTCAAGGCAGGCGCAAGCCGTGAGGAGCTTGAGAATGAATATGTAGAAACAGAAGCAAGCATCTATAACGCTGCAAAGCTCGGCTCGGTTGACGATATCATCGTTCCCTCAGAATCGAGGGCGCGCGTTGCTGCAGCACTTGAGATGCTTAAGAGTAAGCGTGCGAGCGCGGTTTCACGCAAGCACGATAATATGCCGTTATAAGGAGGTAATTGTTGTGTTAGATAAAAAAGAACTTATATTGGAAGGTCTTGCATATACGGTAATGGGCATATTGATAGTGTTCATGATTCTTGTAATCATAATGCTCGTTATCAAGGCAATGGCACTTTTTAGTGGCAGCGGTGAGAACAAAAAGAAAGATGCTCCCGCAGTAAAGACTGAAGATGCTACAGAGCCTGCTCCGAAAAAGGACAGTGCGATAATCGCTGTAATAACTGCTGCAATTGCGGCAATACTCGGTAAAAGTGCAACTGGTTTCAGAATTCGTTCATACAGAAAAATACAGGACGGCGAATGGAATAAGGCTGGTCGCCGCGAAGTTCTTGATAACAGAATCTAAGGAGGATAATAGTCATGAGAAAATTTATTGTTAATGTAAATGGTACTTCATATGAGGTTGAGGTTGAAGAGGTAGGCGCATCAAGCTCTGCCCCTGTTATGGCGGCTCCTGCTCCTGTTGCAGCACCCGCTGCAGCTGCACCCGCACCTGCTGCATCTCCTGCTCCTGCACCTGCAGCAGCGCCCGCAGGCGGCACAGCCGTTAAATCACCCATGCCCGGTAACGTTGTAGATATTAAGGTATCTAACGGACAGTCA
>SVJI01000105.1 GCA_015069065.1 Oscillospiraceae bacterium
TCCCGGTGGTGTAAGCGGTGTGGCTATCATGGTGAAATATCTGACAGGTCTGCCTGTGGGACTGATTTCTCTCCTAATGAATATACCGCTTTTTATCATTGCCTATAGATTTATAGGAAAAGAATTTGCCCTGCGAACAATGCGGACAGTTTTGTTTAGTACAATTATTCTGGATGCGGTTGTAACGCCGTTTTTTCCGCAATATTCAGGGGAACGTATGCTTGGTGCTGTGTTTGGCGGTATTTGTACAGGTGCAGGTCTCGGTGTGGTTTTTCAGCATGGTTCATCCACAGCAGGTACAGATATTATAGGCTATCTTGTTGAAAAAAAATTCCCACATATCCAGATAGGAAAAGCCCTTATGATTGTTGACGGCGTGGTTTTGGCCATATCAACATTTGTTTTTGGAAATATAGAAGCTGCACTTCTGGGTATCGTTGCCCTGTTGGCACAGGCAACGATAATTAACCGTATTGTATATGGTGCAGAAAAGGGAAGAAATTTATTTATAATATCTCAAAAAAGCGAAGAAATTGCCCGCCGCATACTACAGGAGAGAGAAAGAGGAGCAACCTTTTTGTCAGCAAAGGGTGCATATTCTCAAAAACCTACACAGGTGCTTATGTGCGTAGTGAGAGTTTGGGAGTATCATCATATTAAAGAGATTGTATATCAGGTAGACCCGACTGCATTTGTTATTACAACAGAGGTTGAACATATAATAGGGGAAGGCTTTTCACAGGCATAAAAGGTGCTCAGTTTGTTCGTTCTGAACATTTTTTACTATCCCCTAAAAAAGAGGATGTATAAAAAGTCCAGACTTTTTATACATCCTCTTTAAGTTTTCTGAATAAATTTAATTATGCAAGTCCCATTACCTTGAGTACAATGTAAATTACAAACAAAGCAACGGAAATCCACATTACACCGCTGATTTCTTTAGCCTTGCCGATAAGGAGCTTAAGGATAACCCAAGCAAGCATACCAAACATGATACCGTTAGCAATAGAGTATGTGAAAGGCATCATGATAATAGCAAGGAAAGCACCGATTGTGTCAGCTACGTCGGAGGAGAAGTCAACTTTCTTAATAGAAGAAAGCATCAGAAGTCCAACATAAAGCATAGCCGGTGTTGTTGCAAATCCGGGGATTGCAGTGAATACAGGTGCGAGAACCAGTGATACGAAGAAGAGAAGACCTGTAACAACAGATGCAAGACCTGTTCTACCGCCTGCAGCAACGCCTGCACTGGACTCAACATAGCTTGTAACAGTTGATGTACCAAGACATGCACCAACAACTGTACCTACAGCATCTGCCATAAGAGCACCGCCTGCCTTAGGAAGCTTACCCTCTTCATCAAGAAGGTCACCTTTTTCTGCAACGCCGATAAGTGTTCCAACTGTGTCGAAAATATCAGTGTAGAGGAAAGTGAACATGATAAGAAGGAATGCAGGCAGATTTTTTACAATGAATCCAAAGTCAAAATCAAAGAACAGCGGAGCAGAGAATGCATCCATAGAGAAGCTGGGAATTACTGAGTAAACTCCTGCAGCAACGTCGGGAACATACCAGCCGATAAGCTCTGAAATTATACCAAGTACCCATGTGATGATGATGCCCAGAAGAATGCTTCCGGGAACCTTGTAATGGTCAAGAACACCAATAATAATTAAACCAAGAAGCGCCAGAACAACAGCAGGTGAAGCGAGATCGCCCAGTGCAACTGTTGTAGCAGAGCTTGCAACAACGATTTTTGCATTGATAAGTGCAATGATTGTTATAAACAGACCTATACCTGCGGTAATACCGAATTTAAGGTTGGCAGGGATAGTGTTTACCAGTGCTTCACGGAATTTAAAAATTGAAAGAATCATGAAAATGATACCCTCAAGGAGGATTGCTGTCAAAGCAACCTGATAGGAATAACCCATTGCACCGCAAACTGTGAATGCGAAGAATGCGTTAAGTCCCATGCCTGAAGCCAGTGCAACGGGGTAGTTTGCAAAGAATGCCATACAAAGTGTTGCGATACCTGCAGAAATTGCAGTTGCAGAGAATGCCGCACCCTTAGGAATTCCTGCTGCTTCAAGATAACTGGGGTTTACTGCCAGAATGTACGCCATTGCAAGGAATGTTGTAATACCCGCAATGATTTCGGTACGAACATTGGTACCGTTTTCCTTCAACTTGAAGAACTTGAGAAACTTGTCCATGGATTTACGCCTCCAATATTAAAATTTTGTCAAAACCATATATCTATGATTTTGTATATTTAGATTATAGCATATATTGGGGAAATTTGTAAATACATTATTTCTAATTTTTTACTCGTTTATGAATACTTAAACATAAAAAATAAAGCACACCACTTTTTTTAATAAATGGTGTGCTTTATTTTTTATGTTTAGATTCCCTGCTGCATTTCGCTGACAGCTTCAAGAACGGCATCAGCCATGTAGCATAACTGCTCGTCACTCAAGCCATAGAGCGGTAAATGTGTAAATCTCTTGTAGAATACTTCTTCGCAGTTGGGGCATGTTTTTGCTATTTCATCAGCATTATAGCCCATATCCTGAACAATTTTAAATCTGTACAGCGGTCCGAAATGGGCAATCTGTGTAACTCCTTTTTCCTCAAGCTTTTTCTTCAATATCTGTATGTCACCGCCTGCCTTAACTGGGTCAATCTGTAAAAGATACAGGTGGAATGTTGGCTTGATTTCTTCGTTTCCTAAATCCTGAGGAATAATTGCATCATTCTCTTTAAATCTCTCTGTAAGATATGCTGCTGCTTTTCTTCTGATGTCTATAATTTCTTCATTACGTGCAATCTGCAGTGTCAGGCCCAATCCCTGAATTTCTGTTGTAGAGGCATTGCCAGGAACAAAGGGAGCTTCTTTTCCTTTGATGGGTGTAATATTATAGAGCCAATCCTTTATAGGACATGAAAAGTCGAGCCCGAGGAAACGTGCGCGTTTCATTTCATCCTCAAAGCCGGGAATAGTTGTTGTAAGAATACCACCCTCGCCGAATGAAGTAATGTTTTTAACCTCATGCATTGAAAATGCAGCAAAATCACCTATTGTGCCGATTTTTCTGCCTTTATACATTGCACCGAAAGCGTGAGCCGCATCCTCAAGTACAATTATGTCATGTTTTCTTGCCAGTTCAATGATTGGGTCCATGTCCACAGGATAACCTCCGATATGTACAGGGACAATCATTTTTGTTTTATCTGTAATTTTTCTTTCAACATCCTTAGGGTCCATGTTGAGAGTTTTTGTGTCAACGTCAGCAAATACAAGCTTTGCACCGACAGCCAGAGGGTATGCCATTGTTGCCACAAATGTTATAGCTGGAACGATAACCTCATCACCGGGTTTAAGATTAGCGTACTTATATGCTATTTCAAAACCGGCGGTAGCGTTTGTTACAAATGTGGAGGAAGTTGTTCCCAGATAGTCGTTGCACTTCTTCTCAGCTTCCTCGACCTTGTTTCCCAATGAAAGCTTTCCGGGAGGTGTAGCAATGGCATCAAGCTTTTTCACCTGCTGCCAAACTGCTTCGAGAGCATCGTCATACTCCTTTCCTTCACCCTGCATCAGGAAACGGATTATTTCCATCAGGTCGCTTACATTGTAATTTTCGCCTACTGCAGCCCACGGAACTCTTGTCGCACCTGTGTTATATCTGAAATCAGTTGTCTTTTTTGCCATTTTAATTTACCTCCATTTATAATTTTTAAAATTCGGGTTCATAGCTTTGTAAACGTTCTTCCCAGAAAATTTCCCGTATTTCTATATCCTTGATTCTGAACATGGTTGAATACGGTGAAAAACCTACATGACCGCCTATAATCGGGTCGCGGTTATCAACAACCTCCTGAACGAGTACATCATCTGCAATCAGGAAATTATGTCCTTGTACAGCGCCTGTGGTAATTCTGACCTCGCTTCCCGGAGTATAGCGGTAAAGAGATGTGAGTGCACGCAATTCATCCTCAGGGAATCGTTCTATACCGCTTTTGTCCTCATACCAGCCGTTTAGTCCGGATATGTAGGCTTTTTTTAGATAATTATTTTCCTCATCCCATCTTGCACAATATATTGCATTTAAATCTCTGGTGGCAGGGAGAACTGATGCTATTGTGAAGCTTAGCATGACATCTTCTTCAAAATATTGTCTGCTAAGTAATATACCGCCTTTGTTATCAGGCTCACTTCCTATTAGATAGCCATCCTCATACCTCCAGTTACCACCTTTATCATCCCATAAATCGCGCCAGTATTCATCAGGGCTGTAAGACAGGATGACGGGAGAAGCAGAGGTAATGATTTTTTTGTTTAATAACAAAATTTCCTCCTTCATTTCTACACCTCCATCTAAAAATATTATATCAAATTGATGTTTGAAAAAAAGGGGTGCTTTTCCTGATTTTTTGTACTATATTCCTCTTAAAGGAAAATTATTGACAAAAATATACTGCACATTTATAATGAAACTTAGGAGGGGAAAAGAATGGTTATAAACTATGATGTTGAAAATATCAGTAAGGCATTGAAGGATTTCCGTAACGCTACAGGTGTTGATATGGAACTGTTGAAAACAGACTTTTCTCCTGCATGTAATTACAGAATGAATAATATATGCTACTGTCGCGCCGTGCAAAGCACCCAGACAGGGAAAAAGGCGTGCAGACTTTCAGATGCACAGCTGCTTGAAAAATGCAGAGACAGTAAGAAAACGCAAACATGTATCTGTCATGCAGGGCTTATAAATGTAGCTATTCCGCTGTTGTATGAAAATGTAATCATAGGATATATAATTTTTGGCAGAATGAAGCCGGACGAAAACTTTATGCCGGATATAGAATATATGAAGAAAATAGGTCTTGATGTTGAGAAAATGCGGGAGCATTATGCTGAAATTACACCTTTTGATTCAGACAAAATACACAGTGTTTCAAATATAGCAATTATGCTGGCAAAGTACATTCTGCTTAAAAATATGTTAAAACCGAATTTCAGTAAAAATCTGCAGAGAGTGGTTGATTATATAAACAATAATTTAGATGGCGACCTTTCAATAAAGGATATTGCAGAAAATGTAAACATATCAAAAAGCGTTCTGTACAAAAATTTTCATGCACATTTTAATTGTACTGTCAGTGAATACATAAATATAAAGCGAGTGGAAAAGTCTATTGAACTAATGACTAAAAATGATATATCAATTGAGGAAATTTCTCAAAAGTCGGGATTTTCAAGCGCAGCCTACTACA
>SVJI01000106.1 GCA_015069065.1 Oscillospiraceae bacterium
TATTGACCGCTTTAAGAGCCTCCTTAACACGGCTGTGCATTTCGTCATAGGGTACAGCCATGTTTTCAAGTCCAAACGCTACATCCTCCTCCACCACAGTTGCCACAATCTGGTTATCAGGATTCTGGAACACCATTCCTGCAGCTTTCCTGAGCTCATAAATCCTCTCCTCGTCTTTCGAGTCAATTCCGCAGACGCTGATGCTCCCCCCGCATGGCAGAAGTATGGCATTTATATGCTTTGCAAAGGTACTTTTTCCACTGCCGTTATGTCCGATTATGGCAGTAAAGCTACCCTCTTCTATATTAAGATTAAGTTCGTCCAGAACTACTTTCTTTCTGTCATCGTCCCTGTAGGAAAACGACAGGTCTTTAGCTTCTATTATACTCATAAAATCAGTCCAATGTTATTTTTCCCATCTTCCTGTTGCTCCGCAGGGAAGCACCATCGAGGATGCTGTTATATTAAGTCCTATTTCGCTTGATTCCACACGTCCCTCGGGCAGGCACATCTTCATCAGGTTGGAAAGCACCGTGGGTGCAAGACCCGTTGTGTAGGAATTTATAATAAAAAACAACGGTTTGTCACTTAAAAGAAGTGAGCATCTGCGCACAAAGTGACAGATGGATTCTTCTATTTTCCACACCTCGCCCCCAGGACCTCTGCCGTATGACGGAGGATCCATAATGATTGCATCGTATGTATTGCCGCGTCTTATTTCGCGTTCAACAAACTTCATACAATCATCAACAAGGTAACGTATCGGCGCATCTGCAAGACCTGACGAGCGTGCATTCTCTTTTGCCCACTGTACCATTCCCTTTGATGCATCAACATGGGTTACTGCGGCACCTGCTTTTGCGCAGGCTACCGTTGCACCGCCTGTATATGCAAAAAGGTTAAGCACCCTCGCTCCTGGGCGGTCTTTTATTTTATTCATCATATAATCCCAGTTTACAGCCTGTTCGGGAAAAAGTCCTGTATGCTTAAATCCCATGGGCTTTATATTAAAGGTAAGGTCTTTATACCTTACATTCCACTGCTCGGGAACTGTTTTCCTGTATTCCCACTTTCCGCCGCCGCTTGAAGAACGGTGATAATGGGCATTGGCATCTCTCCATGATTCAGGCGATGCCTTTTCATCCCATATCACCTGCGGGTCGGGGCGGCACAAAATTATATCGCCCCAACGCTCAAGCTTTTCTCCATTGGCTGTGTCTATACATTCATAATCCTTCCACTCGTCAGCAATCCACATATTTATCCCTCATAATCATCAAAATCAAACTTATCTGAAAATACAAATCCGGCAAGGGCAGGGCCGCCGTGACAGCCTATAACCGAACCAAGCCTGAGATTTATAAGCTTGACACCCTCAAACGCCTCTGAAAGAGCTTCACCAAGCTCCTGTGCAGTATCAGGGCAGGCAGAATTAAGCAGATAAACACTTTTTCCCGAAAGGTCGTAGCCGTCTGTCTTTGCCTTATCGGTAAGCTTCTTCATCAGTCTCTTATTTCCCCTCAATTTTCCGTCCTGTACAACAAGACCGTCTTTAATTGAAAGTATCGGCTTAATATCAAGCATATTTGCAATGACAAGGGTAGCTGCATTTATTCTGCCTCCCTTTTTAAGATGCAGTAAATCTTCAACCAGAAAATATGCGTGCATACTGCTTGTTGCATTTTTAAGATACTCCACAATTTCATCCTTACTGCTGCCTGATGCGAGCATCTTTGCCGCATGAATAACCGCACCGCCGTAAAGGCATGAATACCCCATGGAATCCACTACGATAATTTCACCGCCGCGCTCCTCCATAATTTCATTGGCTGACATAACGGCATTCTGATACATGCCGCTGCCCTTTGAGGAAATAGTAACTACGATTAACGTATCATACCCGTTATCATACTCCTCGTTAAAGGCATCAATAAACTGAATTGGAGTTACCTGTGCTGTTTTAGGAACAGGGGCATCCTTTGCAGAAAGCTTTTCGTAGAACTCCTCCTTTGACATATCAAGTCCCTCGCGGTAGTATGTTTCTCCGTCAAAGGTAAAGGAAATGGGGAGCATACGGATACCAAGCTCCTGCGCTCTTTCCCATGAAATATCACTGCCACTGTCTGTAATAATCTTAATCTTACTCATTTTCATAATCCTCTCTTTCATCGTCTTTTTCTGTATTTTCAATAGTGTGAGTATTATCTATCGTAACCTTGGAAACCGCCATCTCCTGCTGAGCTTTCAGGAGTGATGCATAGATTCCGTTTTTCTCAATAAGCTCTTCGTGGGTTCCTGTTTCTGCGATTCTTCCGTCCTCAAGCACAAACAGCCTGTCTGCATTTTTAAGTGTTGAAAGCCTGTGAGCTATGGCAAACACGGTCTTTCCCTCTGTTACATTTAAAAGTGCCTGCTGAATTTTTTGCTCCGTTTCAGTATCTACTGACGCTGTTGCCTCGTCAAGAATCAATATTTTAGGATTTGCCAGTATTGCACGGGCAATGGATATACGCTGACGCTCTCCGCCTGAAAGCTTATATCCTTTTTCTCCCACATAGGTATTATATCCATCGGGCAGCTGCATTATGAAATCATGGGCATTTGCCTTTTTCGCCGCAGCAATGCACTGTTCCACTCCCGCATTTGGAGCTGTATAGCGAATATTTTCCAGAATTGTTCCGCTGAACAGATAACTCTCCTGCAAAACCACACCCAAAAGCTCCTTGTAGGATTTTTGACTGTAATCAAGGATATCGTTTCCGTCGAGCAATATTCTTCCCCGATCAGGGTCATACAGGCGCATAATAAGATTTATCATCGTACTTTTACCTGCACCGCTATGCCCTACAAGACCTATCATCTCTCCGTTTTTAACTGATTCGCTGATATTATGGAGAACCTTTCTGTAGCTTTTGTAGCCAAAGGATACGTTTTCAAAATCAAAGCTTGGTGCAAGAGTGTCAGTATCTACACTATCCAGTCCCTCGTCAGAATCTGTTTCGTCAAGCACCTCAAACACTCTTTGCGAGCTTACCACTGCCATTGTAAAATGTCTGGGAAGCATACTGAACCATTCCAGTTTACTGTAAAGATAGCTGCCGTAAGAGGAAAACTGTACAAGCTCACCTACGGACATACTGCCTCCCAGAACCTTGCTTCCGCCGTAAAGCAGTACAAAATAACTGCCGAAGCTCATAAGAAATCTTATCAGCGGAAATACGGTATAAACATACTTTTCGTTTTTACAGGTTATGTCACGGACAACAGCGGCAGTTTCCTTAAACCTTACTATCTCATCATTTTCCCTGCCGAAAACCTTTACAACCTTGATGCCGTTAAGTACCTCTGTAAGTCGGTTTGTAAGTTTATCGAGCCTGCGCCATTGCTTCATATAGCGTTTCTGTATGCTTCTGCGTATTTTATTTACGAGAAATACCGCCAGAGGCATCGGAACGAAAATCAAAAGCGACATTACAGGGTCAAGTGAAAAGGTCACTATCGCAATTGCAACGAACAGACACGCTTCATTAACAGCCATTATGGCAATATCCTGTATAAATGTCTGAATACGCTGAGTGTCATTGTTAATGCGCTGCATGAGGTCGCCTGTCTTTTTGGTTTCAATATAACTAAGCGGCATTTTCTGCAGCTTGGTAAATATATGATTGCGTAAATCCATTACCAATCTGTTACTGGCTCTGGAGGACACTACATCACGCAGTGCTGATACCACCCATGTGACAACACTGCACAAAAGCATAAGTGCTACTATCGATATAAGTGTCTTTACAGAAGCATTTTTAAAATTAAGAACATCATTTATAAGATGCTTTGAAAGCATGGGTGAAACAACCGTTACCACGCTTGACACCCAAAAGAGCATCAAAAGAATTACATACAAACCCCAACACGGCTTTGCAAGGCTGGACAGTCTTTTAATAATGCCGAGCTTATCGGTACAGCTTCTGCAAATATTTGTATTCCTGATAAAGGGTCTGCCGCACCTTGGGCAAAGGCTTTCCGTCGGGAATGTTTTGTCGTTTATAAGAGGCTCCTGTCCCGAGGCAAGCTCATTTATAACCTCTGCAATCGCCGTAAACTGTTCTATATACCTCATGGAAAAGCGTACTATCTGCCGTCTGCCGCAGGGTGTAAATGCCTCCAGAATTCCTCCGCCTGTATATTCACCGCACGAAATTTTCTCTACAGATGAAATTTTTTCGGTAAGGATAACACGCCCGTCCTCAACTGCACAAAAGGTTGTGCGGCTGACTGCAAACATACCTTTCACATATTCCCCGCTCTGTGAAACATCATACGGGGATGCAATAAGTATCTCTTCCTCGCCGAGGGCACGGCGAACAATATTACTATATTCAATTGTTGCCGTAATCTCAGACATATTCTATCTTCCTTAAATCCAGATTTCAATAATTTTCAGCGTCTTATCGTCAAGCAGGGTAACATCGGGGATATAATATCTGTTTCCGTAAATATCCGTCAGCATAACACGTTTACTGTCTACACTTCGAATATTGCTGCTCATATCAGTAACGGTAAATTCTCTGTCCCCCGCACTTGTGACAACATTCCATGAGATATGACCAAGCTCCTCCTTTACCTCGTTCACACTTAGAATATCGGGAACAAAGTAACGTTTTTTCAATTCGCCACGGACAAGCTGTGCCTGTTCTTCACTAAGCTCGTTCAGACTGCGAATTATTCCTATTTCCTGCTCCTTATCGGCACGGCTGTAATTTTCGCACCTGATGGAGATATACTCATCCTCATACATAAAAGGGAACATTCTCAAAAGAGCAACTCTTCCCATATCCTCACCCTTATAGGAAAGCTCCATAAGATTTCCCGAGGACAATCTGAACGAAAGCTCCGACGGATTTATGAAATTAAGCTCGTTTTTCATTTATAAACCAATCCTTTCGCCACAGTCTGTTTTAATATTAAGACTGTCAAGCTGCTTTTTCGCCATAGATGCATAGATGCCGTCCGGCTTATTGAAAAGCTCTGTATGAGTTCCTGATTCCACCACACATCCGTTTTCAACAACAATGAGCCTGTCAGCATTTCTCAATGTGGAAAAACGGTGTGCAATAGCAATTGTTGTCCTGCCCTTGACAAGAGTTTCCATAGCCTGCTGAATCTGCTGCTCGGTTTTCGTATCCAAGGACGCAGTTGCTTCGTCAAATATCAATATTGCAGGGTCCATCAATATAGCACGCGCTATGCTGATGCGCTGCTTTTCACCGCCTGACAAGTCTGC
>SVJI01000107.1 GCA_015069065.1 Oscillospiraceae bacterium
ACTGCAATGCGTGCCCGCGGTGCCCTTGTTACCGATATTGCTATCCTCGTGGTGGCTGCTGATGACGGTATCATGCCCCAGACAATAGAGGCTATCAACCACGCCAAGGCTGCTGAGGTAAGCATCATCGTGGCAATAAACAAGATAGATAAAGACGGCGCAAACCCCGACAGAGTTAAGCAGGAGCTTACAGAACACGGTCTTGTTCCAGAGGAATGGGGCGGCGATGTTATCTGTGTAGAGGTAAGCGCAAAGCAGAAAATGAATATAGATTCTCTCCTTGAAATGGTACTCCTCACTGCAGAAATGAAGGAACTTAAGGCAAATCCCAACCGCCATGCACGAGGTACTGTTATTGAAGCCAAGCTCGATAAGGGCCGTGGACCTGTTGCCACAGTTCTGGTACAGAACGGAACACTCAAGCAGGGAGATATAATCGTTACAGGCACAGCAGTAGGCAGAGTAAGGGCGATGGTAGATGACCGCGGAAAGAAAATCAAGGAAGCTATCCCGTCCACACCTGTTGAAATTGTAGGACTCAGCGAAACTCCTGAGGGCGGTGACCCGTTCTACGTAGTAGATGACGAGCGTGCTGCACGTAACGTTGTTGAAATGAGAAAGCAGAAAATCAAGGATGAGGCTAATAAGGCAAGACAGCGTGTAAATCTTGATGACCTGTTCAGCCAGATTCAGCAGGGTGATGTTAAGGACCTTAACATCATTGTTAAGGCGGACGTTCAGGGCAGCGTGGAGGCAGTAAGACAGAGTCTTGAAAAGCTCTCCAACGAAGAAGTCCGCGTACGTGTTATCCACGGCGGTGTTGGTGCTATTACTGAAAGCGACGTAACACTGGCTTCTGCGTCAAACGCTATTATCGTAGGCTTTAATGTACGCCCCGATGTCGGCGGCAGAAACGCAGCTGAGCTTAACAAGGTAGATATGAGAATGTACCGTGTTATTTATGAAGCTATTGAAGAAATAGAAGCTGCCATGAGAGGTATGCTGGCGCCCACCTTCCGCGAGGCTGTTATCGGACATGCAGAAATCCGCCAGACCTTTAAGGTAAGCGGTGTAGGAACTATCGGCGGATGTTATGTTACAGACGGTAAAATCCAGCGTAACTGCAGTGTTCGTATAGTTCGTGACGGTATCGTAATTCATGAGGGCGAGCTTGATTCACTCAAGCGCTTCAAGGATGATGTTAAAGAGGTTTCAAGCGGTTACGAATGTGGTATGGGCTTTGTACGCTTCAACGACATCAAAGAGGGCGACACCGTAGAATGTTTTATTATGGAAGAAGTTAAACGCTGAGGCAGTGTCTCAGCCGGAAAGAGAATAACTACCAGAAACACAGACAAAATAAGTAAATGAGAGGAAACCCTCATTTACTTATTTTTGAAAGAAGGGAAATGCTATGTCTTTTAAAAGAACAGACAGAATATCTGAAGAAATAAAAAAGGAATTAAGCTCCGTAATACGTGAGCTTAAGGACCCCAGAATCCCCATGATGACCAGTGTAGTCAGTGTCAATGTTACAAACGACCTCCGCTACGCAAAGGCATATATAAGTGTCATGGGAACAGACGAGGAAAAAAAGGGCGCTATAAAGGCACTTACCGCTGCCGCAGGCTTTATCCGCAGAGAAATAGGCGGCAGAATAAAGCTGCGCTGTGTGCCCGAATTTTCTTTTGTGGAGGACACCTCTATTGAATACGGTGCCCACATAAACAAGCTTTTGCATGATATAGGAAGCAACGAATAAGAAAGGAGCCTCAACAATGCAACACAAAGTAATGGAGCATTTGACCTCCCGCAGTTCCGTAGCTATTTTTGTTCATGTAAATCCCGATTGGGACTGTATAGGCAGCGCATTTGCACTGAGAAACGCGCTGCGCAGTGCAGGAATAAAATCTGATATTTTCACTGATGAGCCTTTGAACCGTCACCTGAGTATTCTTGAAACTGACGTTGTTTGCTATACTCCTGATGCGGTGGCACCTGCGTATCAGTGTTACTGTGCAGTTGACGTCGGCACTCCTGACAGGATGGGTGAATGGGGCAGATTCTTCACACAGAACCCTGATACCGTTTGTATCGACCATCACCATCTGCCGCAAATCGTCACTGCCGTAAACTATATTGAGCCGTCCCGCAGTGCAACAGGAGAGCTTATATACGAGCTTATTGCTTCGTCGGACATATGTCTTACGCGCGAAATTGCAAGTTATCTTTACTGTGCAATTTCCTCCGACACAGGCTCTTTCCAGTATGCGTCTGTTAACAGACGGACATATGAAATTCTGATAGCACTGACAGACACAGGAATAAATACAACTTATCTGTGCAGTATGCTTTATGAGAGAAATACCCTCACTCAGCTTCAGCTTAAGGCAGAGGCTATAAACTCCATACAGCTTTTTTCAGGCGGCAGGATTGCCACTGCAAAGCTTACAAATGAAGTCATCGAAAAGTATGGTGCAACGAAATCTGACGCTGATGCTTTGGCACAGCTTCCCAGAAGCATTGACGGCGTTATGATGAGCGCATTTTTAAAGGAGCTTCCCGACGGAAGCATCCGTGTAAATCTGCGTAGTCTGGGGGACTACAACATTGAACCGATTGCCAGAAAATTCGGCGGTGGCGGACACAGAAAAGCTGCGGGCTGCACCTTTAATAACATTACCCTTGAGGAAGCTGAAAAGCAGCTTGTACAGGAGATGGAGAAGCTATGAACGAATACTGCGGAATTATAATTTTGAATAAGCCTGTGGGGATTTCCTCGCATAAATGTGTGGGCATAGTAAGGCGTGCGCTCGATATGAAAAAGGTAGGACACACAGGCACCCTCGACCCTGATGCAAGCGGTGTTCTTCCTATCTTAACAGGTCCTGCTACCAGAGCATCGGATTTTCTTACAACAGAGGATAAGCGTTACCGCGCAAAGATACTTTTGGGTACTATAACCGATACTCTTGATTTATCAGGCGAGGTACTTGAAAAAAGGGATGTCAATGTTACAGAGGCTGACATTCATAATGTTATAGGTCAATTTATAGGCGATATTAAACAAATACCTCCTATGTACAGTGCCATTCAGCTTAACGGACAGCGTCTTTACCATCTGGCACGGCAAGGAATCGAGGTTGAGCGACAGGCGCGTGATATCACTGTATTTTCAATTGATATCGTATCTATATCCCTCCCCTATCTTACAATAGATGTACACTGCAGTAAGGGCACATACATCCGTACCCTCGCCTCAGATATAGGGGATGCGTTAGGCTGCGGCGGCTGTATAAGCGAGTTATGCAGAACTGCGTCAGGTATTTTCACAATAGAAAATTCAATCACACCTGAAGAGCTTCAAGTCCTCTCCGAAAATGGTGAGGCTCAAAAAGCCATTCTCCCATTAGATACTTTTTTCACGAATTATGAGTCCATTTATCTGGATAAAAAACGTGCAGACCGTGTAAAAAACGGGGTACCCATTTACTACCGCGGAAAAGAGCAGGGAAAGCTCTATAGAATTTATGACGAGCAGGGAAATTTTATCGCTCTTTCACAAGCTGATATAACAGACGGCAGGGAATGTCTTAAACTGATAAAGGGGTTTTATAAATGAGCAATACACCGCACGCAATAGCGCTTGGTTTTTTTGACGGTGTACATATCGCACACAAAAAAATCATAGATGCTGCAGCAGAGTACGGAAAAACGAATAACATTCCTGCAATAGCACTGAGCTTCGACATATCTCCGCTTGAGATACTCTCCCCTAAAAGAGTAAAATATCTTACCACACTTAAAGAAAAAGAAGAGCTTATCTCTTCTTTAGGGGCAGCGGCGGAATTTCTGCCTCTAAGCAGAGATTTTCTTAATATGGGGGCAGAGGATTTTATAAAAAAAGTGCTGATAGAAAAATATAATGTCAAATATGCTGTCTGCGGCTATAATTATCGCTTTGGCAAAGGCGGAAGCGGTGATACCAGTATGCTTAGTGAGTACGGCAAAAAATACGGCTTTCAGGTAAAGGTTATGGATTGCGAAACAGCCTTGGGAGATGCCGTTTCATCAAGCCGTATCAGAAAGCTTATCGCAGACGGAAATATTTCTGAGGCAAACAAGCTTTTAGGGAGAAACTTCTCTGTCACAGGAACAGTATGTGAGGGTAAGAAGCTGGGAAGAACACTGGGTTTTCCTACTGCCAATGTATTCCCCTCTCATCTTACGGTAATCCCTAAAAACGGTGTGTATAAAACGAGGGTGTTTGCAGACGGAAAAAGCTACAACGCCATTACCAACACAGGAACTAACCCCACTGTAGGCGGAGAAAGGCTGCGTACCGAAACATATATACCCCACGAAAGCTTAAACCTCTACGGAAAAGAAATCAAAATAGAATTCATCGATTTTATCCGTGCAGAGAGAAAATTTGAATCTACGGATGATTTAAAAAAGCAAATTGAAACAGATTTGAAATTGCTATAATTGCGAAAGGAGTATCAGACCATGAAAACAAGTCTTGTCCTCGAGGGCGGTGCAAGCCGCGGCTACTTTACCGTAGGCGCTCTTGATGCCCTGCTGGATTTAGGTGTAAAGGCAGATTATGTGATAGGAACATCAGCAGGTATTGCCAATGGTATATCCTATGTCTCAGGTCAGCGCGGAAGAGGACTTGAAATAGGTCTTAAATATCTTCCTGACAAACGTTATATGGGATTTCATCACTTGCTTAATCCCTTAAAGCGAGAGTATTACAATACAGATTTCGTTTTCGACGAGCTTCCCAATAAGCTCATCCCCTTTGATTACGAAGCATATAATAACTCCGGATGCACGGTTATTGCAGCACTTACAAACCTTGAAACAGGAGAGTGTGAATATCATACAGTAAATGGTGAGGATAAAAAATGGCGCAGCATTGTTGCGAGCTGTGCTCTGCCACTTCTTTTCAAGCCTGTTAAAATTGGAAACTCTCTGTATATGGATGGCGGTATCACTGATTCCGTTCCCATTCAGAAAGCTCTTGATGACGGTTGCGAAAAGCCGATTGTAATTATTACCCGGGAACGCTCCTACGTAAAAAAGGAGGAGGCTGCGCTGGGCATCAGCAGTTTTCTTTACAGGAAATATCCACGCTTTGCCGCTGCCCTTAAAGGACGCACCAAAAATTACAATGACACACACAAATATATGCTGCAGCTTGAAAAAGAGGGGAAAATTATACTTATTGCGCCGGAGATTGAT
>SVJI01000108.1 GCA_015069065.1 Oscillospiraceae bacterium
TATTCTTCAATAAAAGTTATCATATGGGTTGCGGTGTAGGTCTTACCTACATCAAGTGCCGTGATTCCCTCTTTTTCGGTTATATCATATCCCGAGCCGTGAATGTCGCTAATTCCGCCCCATGGTTCGAGGCATATGTAGGGAGCGTTTGGAATATGCCATATAAGAAAATATGAAGCATCGGGGAAATCAACTCTGACACCCTTGCCACTTTTTCTGTTGCGGAGCATGGCACTGCGAGATTTCAGTGATGTGAATACCAGTGTATCCAACATAAAAAACTTTTCGTATAACGGAAGAACACAGCTGTCCTTGATTATGGTGCGCGAGGTGTTTGCAACTATACTTCCGTACAGGTCGCGGGCAAGCAGGGTTTCTTTTTCGGGGAATATAACGTCATAATCTTCTATGCCCTCAGGGGTGTAGTATGCTTCGTGCGAACCAATGGAAAAATACATTACTTTATCTGACTTATTATCTACTCTGTACTCGATTTTGATACTGTCACCGTCTAATGTGTAAATAACTCTCAGTTCATAGTCAAATGGGTAGTTCTTTTTCGTTTCCTCACTGGATTTATGGAGGAAAACTGCAGAGGAGGTATCGGCAGATTCCACCTCAAACATTGTTGTGCGCATATAACCGTGCTTGTTGAGAGTGTATTCTTTCCCCTCAAAGGTATATTTGTTTTCCTTTAATCCTCCGCAGATAGGAAACATCAGCGGAGCCGTATTATTCCATATTTCAGGTCTGCCGGGCCACATCCTTTCCTCACCGTTTTTTTGCACGCTTTTAATTTCTGCGCCAAGTTCATTGATTCTTACAGATAAAATACCATTATCTAATGTAATCATAAAATTCACCTCTATATTATTTTAAATTTTTCTTTTGTTTTTTGTTATATATGTGGAACGCCAGTATTGAAACAACAGTGCATACCACAGTGATTAAAGCCGCAGCTATAAACTGCGGTGAAAGGGGGTCTGTAATACTGCGCCCCATAAAGGTAGCGGGGATTAGTCCGGGGAGAGTGCCGAGCATACTTGAAACAAGATATTTTTTAAAATTAAACCTCAGTGCCCCCAGATACATACTCACCAAATCGGCAGGCAGGCAGCTTATTACACGCAGGAAGAATGTCAGGAAAAACTGGTGTTTATGCTGCCTTTCAAATAAGTTTCGTATATTTTCGTGCTTTTGGATTTTTTTCTCTGCTGCGCCTGCACCTGTAAACTTTCCGAGATAGTAGGGAAGCGTAAAGTCGATTACCGCCCCTGTTATATTAACCAGTAGGGCAAGCGGTGCAGGAAATAGGAACCCGCTTACAATTTGTAATACAATTATTGGAAGAAATACCGATATGCTTTTCACCGCATAAATTCCAAGCAGAAATATTATAGCAAGAAAAACATTAGACGGAGTGTATGACAAAAGTGCATCTATTGAAAATTTACGTGCGTTCAAAAGCACTGCAAAAATCAAAGCGGCATATAGAATTGATGTTATAATTTTTATAATCTTCTTTGTCATATATACCTCCTGTTTAGCAATTGAAGTATTTTTAAAGAATTTGTGACAAGCGGCAGATAAGTGCCGCAGCCTCCGCGCGGGAGAGTAATTTTTTCGCAGCAAAAGTATCGTCGCTATACCCCTGTAAAAGTCCGAGATATACTGCCTTGCATACTTCGTTTTGTGCCCAGAGGGATATTGATTGAGCGTCTGTAAAATTCACTTTAGCTAGGGAAATAACAGATTCTGTAGCTTTTTCGTATAAACGTACAAGCATTGCCGCAGCACTTTCCCGTGAAATATGGCTGTGCGGTGAGAATGTTGTCGGGGAAGTTCCCTTTACAATCCCTGCCAGATTAAGTGCTGATACATAGGGGTAATACCAGTCGCCTGAATAAACATCGGTAAAACTGGAAAAATCAGCATCAAGCTTTATGTTAAATGCGACACTGAGCATTTTTGAAAACTCTGCTCTGGACACTGCTTCGTCGGGATGAAAATTATTGTCCCCTTTTCCGTTTGCGATTCCATTTTGCGCCAGAGTATTGATGTAATTCTTTCCCCAGTGAAGCTGTGTGTCAGAGAAAAAATCATCTTGGGCAGGGCTTATATATGAGATAACAGGCTCAAACATAGCTGGAGAGACAGTGCCATGAAGTGTATCATACGTTACCAGAAACGGCATACACCGTATTGGATTACCTGAAAAGCCTGTGACAGGACATATTGGAATCACTTCAAAATAAACGTATTTATTTAAAAAGGTGGTATCAAAATAAATATTCTTTTCACTGGAAACAATCTCTGAATATCCTTGATAGGGACTATCAGAGGAATACCAGTTTATAGCACAGGCAGAACTGTCTGAATTTTCTGCAATGTTGTTATACAGTACAAATTCTGCAGATACTGCACCGTTTATAGAAGGCTTTCCTGCATAGTGCGCATTGGCAGCAACAATCGATGCAATTTTTAAAGAAAGATTATCTGCATATACGGAAAAAGGTTGTCCGTTCTCAGATTGTATATACAAAAACAATCTTCCGACGCAGTCATTTTCAGCCAGAAAAAGCTCAGGTGCATGGCGGTTGTCAAGTGTGCTGCCTGCAGGTATGAAAACCTGTGCCAGGGGAATCACTTCAGAATTAACGGTTTCAATGAACAATGTCGCAGTACAGTCGGTTGCAGCGGCAAAACTGGAACCAAATACATACGCCACACCCTCTATCAGATGAACGTAGGAATTGTTCAGCAGCATGAAGTAGTTGCCGCTGCTGTTTATAAGTGCCCTGCGGGAATAACCGTCATGCCTTATATAAAAATCGTATTCAAACGGGGAGGAAACCATCCACCATTGGTTAGGAATGGTTTTTTCAAAATCGCCGTCCCCAAAATACTGAAAGCTTACAGTAAATTTTAATTCCCCTTTTATTGAGGGGTCATTTTTGTATTGTGCAAAAAGTGTGTATTCACCTGACGGTGCATCAGGATGAACCGTGATAAGAGAGGTCTCGTTATCAAAATATATTGATGAACCACTTTCCTTAAGTGTAATTGAAATCTCGTCAGTAGGGATGATATTTCCCAACTGGTCGCGAAGCAGCGCGGAAACAGGATAAGATGTAGCTACGTTGGGAAGAGCAATGTTTCCGGGTGCATGGAGTGTAATATACTGGGGCTTAAGAACCTCAGATGACAGCTTTATATCGTCTGCGTAAATTGTGCAGTCGTGCATCGAATACAGATTAAGCGCGATATTATATATACCGGTTGTTTCGGGAACAAATGCCGCAAATGCATCAATCCATTCATCACCTGATATATCCTTAATATTGAAATATACAGTATCACCTATAGCTTCCGCGGTATTCATTGCGTGGATAGCTGAAAACGGGTGGATTGAGTCAGACTTTATGCGTAATGTCATGACGTACAGAACATCCTGAAGTAATATTTGAGGAGTATTATAATTTAAAGTTGCAAAATATCCGTAGTCACCGTAATCGTTTGTAGGAAGCGAAATATACCGGTCTGCTTCTGTGATACAGTCTGATATGACAGAAGAACTCGTCCATTCTTCGTTTTCATGCTGAAAGGTGCTGTTATTCACCATATTGTCAGTAAGAAGAACTGACAGTGAAACAGGCGGAAGATTTGCATAATTCCTTAGTGCGCAATCTATGGTAATGTTTGTTCCCGAAAGTGCCTCAGATGTGATCGTCAGTGAAAAATCGGTGGGGTTAAAGCTTACTCCCGCAGATTGTGTGACAGAAAAGTATATAGAACTGTCGGAAATTATTTCAACAGACTTATTGTCTGATGTTACGATATAGGGCCTGTAGTAGTTTTTAATGCTGCCCGATGCAGGGATAAGCACCTCTGATTGTCCCCTTAATACCAGAGAGGAAAGAATACACTTAGTTTCCTCCAGTACGAGTTCGTCAACAAAAAATCCAAAATCTACATACCCCTGTGCAAAGTGTATGGATAAATTATATTCCATGCTTGCGCCCACATAAAACGTTGTAGAAAATTTTGACCATTCATCTCCGACACCACTGACATTTACGACGATGGTATTAGCACCTGTGGAAAGCTGGGCACTTGTTCGTGCTGAGGGGGTGTAAGGACTGAGAGGATTCATAGCATATCCGCTCAGTGTATATACCTTTCCGGCTTCGAGATATACCCTTGAGGCATAATCAAGAACATGTGTAACTGTGTCATTTCTTACTTCACCGAAAGGGTTATTTACAAAAAGGGAGAAGCCCTTTTCAAAGGAAATGCTTTCGTCGAAAATGCCTCCTGACCATAAAAGAGCCTCCTGCTCGCTTTCAAACGAGGAGGAAAAGAGCCCTTGAGCAGATGCGGGCAATGAAACAATGCAGAGCAATATTAAGATAAATGCAAAGATAAGCTTTTTCATTGCAAAACTCCTTTGTAGTATCCTATGCTTAAGTTATATTATATAATAATTTTTAAAATTTGTCCACATAAAAGAAAAAAGTTTACATACGGAAAATAATGTGTTTATTTCCTGTTGATTTTTAAACTATAGGAAAACTCAATTTGAGGTGTTGTGCATATTTTTTTGCTTGATTATTTTGCAGAAATATGTTATAATTACTTAGATTGTCACATTAAGAAAAGCAGGTGATTAAATGTACCTTAAACGAATAGAGTTGCAGGGCTTTAAATCCTTTGCAGATAAAACCGTTATCGAGGTTCATCAGGGCGTAACTGCTATTGTAGGACCCAACGGCAGCGGAAAGAGTAATATTTCCGATGCTGTAAGATGGGTTATGGGTGAGCAGAGCGCCAAAACACTCCGTGGCGGAAAAATGGAGGATGTAATATTTGCCGGTACGCAGAAGCGTAAACCACTTGGATATGCAGAGGTTTCGCTTGTGCTGGATAATTCTACCCGTTTTTTGCCATGTGATTATAACGAGGTGGAGATTACCAGACGAGTATTCCGCAGCGGTGAAAGTGAATATATGATTAACCGTACAGCCTGCAGACTTAAGGACATTAACGAGCTTCTTATGGATACAGGTCTGGGACGTGACGGATATTCTATTGTCGGTCAGGGTAAAATAGCCGAGATAGTTTCCTCAAAGGGTGAGGAGCGCCGCCAGATATTTGAGGAGGCAGCAGGTATTTCAAAATACCGTTACCGTAAAAATGAGGCAGAGAGAAAGCTCAGCCATACAGAGGATAA